>NZ_JBHXJG010000008.1:0-58663 GCF_042723425.1 Streptomyces sp. NPDC058375
ACCCGAAGAAGATCTCGGGCGGCGGGGGCTTCGGCGTACGACGGTTGCGGGGGAGGCTACTTCGCCTCGGCCTTCTGCAGCTCGGCGAGCTCCTCGTCCGACTCCCGGCCCGGGGTCGGGAGGTTGAACTTGATGATCGCGAACCGGAAGACCACGTAGTAGATCACCGCGAAGCAGAGGCCGACCAGGACCAGCATCCAGGGCTTCGACGCGATGCCGAGGTTCAGCAGGAAGTCCACCAGACCGGCCGAGAAGCCGAACCCGTCCTTCATGCCGAGCGCCCAGGTCAGGGCCATGGACACACCGGTCAGCACCGCGTGGATCGCGTACAGCACCGGCGCGATGAACATGAACGTGAACTCGATCGGCTCGGTCACACCGGTGACGAAGGAGGTCAGCGCGAGGGAGAACATCATGCCGCCGACGACCTTGCGGCGCTCGGGGCGGGCGCAGTGGACGATCGCGAGGCAGGCCGCCGGAAGGGCGAACATCATGATCGGGAAGAAGCCGGTCATGAACTGTCCGGCGTTCGGGTCACCGGCGAGGAAGCGGGCGATGTCACCGTGGGCGCCGTTGTACTCGCCCGCCTGGAACCACGGGAAGGAGTTCAGCAGGTGGTGCATGCCGACCGGGATCAGCGCACGGTTGGCGACACCGAAGATGCCCGCGCCGACCGCGCCGGAGCCGACGAGCCACTCGCCGAAGTTGTGCAGACCGGCGCCGAGGACCGGCCAGATCAGGCCGAAGACGATACCGATGAGCAGACCCGCGAAGGCGGACAGGATCGGGACCAGACGGCGGCCGGAGAAGAAGCCGGCCCAGTCGGGCAGCTTCGTCCGGTAGAACTTCTGGTAGAGGAGGGCCACGACGATGCCCATCACGACACCGCCGAGGACACCGGCGTTGACGGGGGCGTCGTTCATCACGATCTTGCCGTCGACGACGCTGGCGACCTGCGGCAGGTTGCTGTCCGTGAAGGTGGCCAGCACCTTCTGGAAGACCAGGTAACCGGTGACGGCGGCCAGGGCGGTCGAGCCGTCCGACTTCTTCGCGAAGCCGATGGCGATGCCGACGGCGAACAGCAGCGGCATGTTGTCGAGGATCGCGCCGCCGCCCGCGGCCATGTAGCCGGCGAGCTTAGTGATGAAGGTCGGGAACGAGTCGCGGCCCAGCATGTCGCCGTTGCCGAGGCGGACCAGGAGTGCGGCGGCCGGCAGCACGGCGACCGGCAGCATGAGGCTGCGGCCGATGCGCTGCATGACGGCCATCGCGCCGGCGCCCTTCTTCTTCTCGGCCGCAGGTGCGGTCTCAGCCGTGGTCATCAACTTCCTCCATGGGACACGGTGCCGCCCAGGTCGTTGATGCGGGGAGGCGGCGACTCGACAGACCCTGCGGCAGAGCGCCGTGGTCTGGACCACTCAGTGGTGTAGACCAGTTTTAGCACGGTGAGGGTTAGATAAGGAACCTTCAATTCCCATCTCATTCGCAGTAGCAGACGCGATACGTTCGGTGACATGCCGAAGGCCCCGGACCGGGCGGTCCGAGGGCCTTGCGGGACCGGGGTCGAAGCCCCGGTGCGCTGCTACTTCGTCAGATCCTTCTCCATTTCCTTCTCGATCTCCTCGGGTTCGCGCCCCGGCGTCTTGAGGTCGAACTTGGTGATCGCGAAGCGGAAGATCACGTAATAGATCACGGCGAAGCACGCGCCGATCGGGATGATCAGCCAGGGTTTCGTATCCAGATGCCAGTTGACGACGTAGTCGATCAGTCCGGCCGAGAAGCTGAACCCCGCATGCACCCCCAGCAGCCAGGTGATGCCCATGGAGGCCCCGGTGAGCACCGCGTGCACGCCGTACAGCAGCGGCGCGACGAACATGAACGAGAACTCCAGCGGCTCGGTCACACCCGTGACGAACGAGGTCAGCGCCACCGACACCATCAGCCCGCCCACCTCCTTGCGGCGCTCGGGCCGCGCGCAGTGGGTGATGGCCAGGGCCGCGGCGGGCAGGCCGAACATCATGATCGGGAAGAAGCCCGAGGTGAACTGGCCGGCCGACGGGTCCTGGGCGAAGAACCGGGAGATGTCGCCCTGGACGGTCTGGCCGTCGGCCCCGGTGTACTCGCCCGCCTGGAACCAGAAGAAGGTGTTCAGGAACTGGTGCATGCCGATCGGGATCAGCAGCCGGTTCGCGAAGCCGAAGATCGCCGCACCCCAGGAGCCGAGGTCGATCAGCTGCTTGGAGAACCAGGTCAGCCCGTCGCCCACTGGCTGCCACAGCAGCCCGAAGAGCACGCCGAGGATCACGCAGAGGAACGCCATCAGGATCGGCACCAGGCGCCGCCCGTTGAAGAAGCCGAGCCAGTCGACCAGCTTGGTCCGGTGGTAGCGCTGCCAGACGACGGCGGTCAGCAGGCCGATCAGGATGCCGCCGAGCACGCCCGGGTTCTGCGGCTCGCCGTCCGGCAGCTCGTCGGTCACGGTGCCGTCGATGGGGAAGGCGGTCAGCACCCCCCGGTAGACGAGGAAGCCGACGACCGCCGCCAGCGCGGTGGAGCCGTCCGCCTTCTTCGCGAAGCCAATGGCGACGCCGATGCAGAAGAGCAGGGGCAGGCCGAGTTCGCCGTCGAGGATCGCGCCGCCGCCGTTGAGCAGGACCTTGGAGGTCTTGTCCCAGAACGCGCCGTCCAGGTAGGAGCTGAACAGGTTGCCGAGGCTGACGAGGAGGCCGGCGGCGGGGAGGACGGCCACCGGGAGCTGCAGGCTGCGCCCGACCTTCTGGAGGCCCTGGACCGGTCCGTTCCACCATTTCTGCTGCGGTGCCGCAGCGGCGCTCGCACTCATGGGCATCCTCCCGGAACACTTCGCGTTTGGCGGTCGTTGCAAACTGGTGTAGACCAGTTGCGTCACGGCCCGAGCCCCGCCCCTGAAGGCAGGGGACCGGTGATCGTCATCTTTCGGGATCGTCCGGTTACCCGCCCGCGAAGTTGGGCCAACCGTGCGTTACCGTGACGAAACGGACCCGCAGCGGGCGGCCGTCTGCGCGTGAAACCAGGGAGAAGGACATGGCCACCAAGGCTGAGAAGATCGTCGCCGGGCTCGGCGGCATCGACAACATCGACGAGATCGAAGGCTGCATCACCCGCCTCCGCACCGAGGTCCACGACCCCGAGAAGGTCGACGAGGCCGCCCTCAAGGCCGCCGGCGCCCACGGCGTCGTCAAGATGGGCACCGCGATCCAGGTCGTCATCGGCACCGACGCGGACCCCATCGCCGCCGACATCGAAGACATGATGTGACCGGCTGACCCCACGCCGGACACCGCGGACGCCCTCCGGGAGGCGCCCGCACCCCGCAGGCCCCGCACCCCACCGAGTGGGGACGGGGCCTGCCGCGCACCCGGACGACGTCGGCCACCACGCCCCCGGGCCTCACCGGGCCCACGGCATCCACCGCACAGGGCGCATCCGCCACCACCCTCCTGCCCCCCGGGGCACCTCCGTCACCGCCCTCCTTCCCTCCCCGGAACGCGTTCGTCACCGGGGCCACCGCACCCGAACGGAGCCTCCCCCGCCACCGGATAAAGTCGGCCCCATGTCTCGCATCGACGGCCGCACCCCCGAACAGCTCCGCCCCGTCACCATCGAACGCGGCTGGAGCAAGCACGCCGAAGGCTCAGTCCTCATCTCCTTCGGCGACACCAAAGTCTTCTGCACCGCCTCCGTCACCGAAGGCGTCCCGCGCTGGCGCAAGGGGAGCGGCGAAGGCTGGGTCACCGCCGAATACTCCATGCTGCCCCGCTCCACCAACACCCGCGGCGACCGCGAAGCCGTACGCGGCAAGATCGGCGGACGCACCCACGAGATCAGCCGCCTGATCGGCCGTTCGCTCCGCGCGGTCATCGACTACAAGGCCCTCGGCGAGAACACCATCGTCCTGGACTGCGACGTCCTCCAGGCCGACGGAGGCACCCGTACCGCCGCCATCACCGGCGCGTACGTCGCCCTCGCCGACGCCGTCGCCTGGGCCCAGGGCAAGAAGATCGTCAAGGCCGGCCGCAAGCCGCTCACCGACACCGTCGCCGCCATCAGCGTCGGCATCGTCGACGGCACCCCGCTTCTGGACCTCTGTTACGAGGAGGACGTCCGCGCCGAGACCGACATGAACGTCGTCTGCACCGGCGACGGCCGCTTCGTCGAGGTCCAGGGCACCGCCGAGGGCGCCCCCTTCGACCGCAAGGAACTGGGCTCGCTCCTGGACCTCGCCACCGCGGGCTGCGTCGACCTCGCCGCCCTCCAGCGTGACGCACTCGCCACCACGCAGAACGCGTAGCGACTCGCCCGCCCCGGGTAAAGAAGCAACCAAATACGCACCACAGAGCGTCGTTACGGATACGGGCGCACGGGTCGAACCGTGCGTCCGTCCGCGTACCGATCCCCGGGGAGGGACCGCACCATGGCTTCGCGCCGCCACCGACGTATCGCACTCGCCACCGCCGCCACCCTGCTGACGCTGACCACGGCCGTGGGCTGCGCAGGCCTCGACAAGGCGCTCGACTGCGTCCGCACCGCCGACGCCATCGCCACCAGCGTCAACAACCTCCAGCAGGCCGTCTCCAACGCCTCCGAGGACATCACCCAGGCCTCCGAGTCCCTGGACGAGATCGACCGCGAGCTGAAGAAGCTCGACGACACCACGGACAACGCCGACCTCTCCAAGGCGGTCGACGACCTCCAGGCGGGCGTCACGGAGGTCCGCAGGTCCATCGAGGCCGGCGACGCCACCCCCGACATCAGCGCGGTGACGGACGCGGCGACGGAGATCGGCAAGGTCTGCACCTCGTAGGAGGAGACAATGGGCGCATGACGCGCCTGATCCTCGCCACCCGCAACGCCGGGAAAATCACCGAACTGCACGCCATCCTCGCCGACGCGGGACTCGACCTCGACCTCGTCGGCGCGGACGCGTACCCCGACATCCCCGACGTCAAGGAAACCGGCGTCACCTTCGCCGAGAACGCGCTCCTCAAGGCCCACGCCCTGGCCCGGGCCACCGGCCACCCGGCGATCGCCGACGACTCGGGCCTCTGCGTGGACGTCCTCGGCGGCGCCCCCGGCATCTTCTCGGCCCGCTGGTCCGGCACCCACGGCGACGACACGGCCAACCTCAACCTGCTCCTGGCCCAACTCGGCGACATCGCGGACGCCCACCGCGGCGCGTACTTCGCCTGCGCCGCCGCCCTGGCCCTCCCCGACGGCACGGAACGCGTGGTCGAGGGCCGCCTGAACGGCACCCTGCGCCACACCCCGTCGGGCGGATACGGCTTCGGCTACGACCCGATCCTCCAGCCGGAGGGCGAGACCCGCACCTGCGCGGAGCTGACCCCGGCGGAGAAGAACGCGATCAGCCACCGGGGCAAGGCGTTCCGGGCGTTGGTGCCGGTGGTGCGGGAGTTGGTGGGGTGAAGCGCCACTTCGGACACCGATAGGGGCCGCCCCCCGAGCCAGGGGGCGGCCCCTATCGATTTCTGTGCGGCCGGTGGGACTCGAACCCACAAGGGATCTCTCCCACGGCGTTCTAAGCGCCGCTCGTATGCCAATTCCGACACGGCCGCATCCGACAGCCATGCTAGCCGGGAGGGCGTCCCGTGCGGTACGCGCCTACGCAATCAGGTTCCCGTCCGACTCCTCGAGCGCCGGTTACGACACCACGTGTCTGTCAAGGCGTGGCAGGCGAACGGCCCGTACCGCTCGACGTGAGCGGTACGGGCCGTTCCTCCGAGGAAGGGGTGGGGCGGGAGAAGGTCAGAACTTCGGTTCCGGGGCCTGGGCCTGGACCAGTTCCGCCGCCTCCTCGTCCGTTTCGACCGAGGGCGGGGAGCCGATCAGGGGCTGCTGGGCGGTCTCCTTCATGCAGGCGACCGCGATCACGCCGACCAGGGCCGCCGCCATCGCGTAGTACGCGGGCATCAGGTTGGAGCCGGTCCAGCTGATCAGGGCCGTGATCACCAGCGGGGTCGTACCGCCGAAGATCGAGGCGGAGAGGTTGTAGCCGACCGACAGGGATCCGTAGCGGACGTTCGTCGGGAACAGGGCCGGCAGCGCCGCCGACATCGTGCCGAGCATGCACACCAGCGAGAGACCCAGCATCAGCATGCCGACCGTGATCGGGAAGATGCCGTCGATCCGGATCAGCAGGAACGCGGGCAGGGAGAGGAAGAGGAAGCCCAGCATCCCGGCCATCAGCAGCGGTTTGCGGCCGAAGCGGTCGGACAGCTTGCCGAACTGGCTGATGATCATCATCAGGAACACCATGACGCCGAGCAGGATCAGCAGCCCGTGCGTCTCGCTGTAGCCGAGCTCGTCGGAGAGGTACGTCGGCATGTACGACAGCAGCATGTAGTCGGTGATGTTGTACGCGCCCACCAGGCAGATGCAGAGAATCAGCGTCGGCCAGTACTGCCGGAAGATCTTCGCCAGGTCGCCCTTGGCCGTGGACTCCACGCCGTCCGCCGCCTCGCTCGCGTGCGCCGTGCCGCCCTCCAGCTTCTGGAAGGCCGGGGTCTCGTCCAGACGCAGTCGCAGGTAGAGGCCTACCAGGCCCAGCGGGCCCGCGACGAGGAACGGGATCCTCCACCCCCAGGCCTCCATCTGCGCGTCGGTCAGGAGGGCGTACAGGGCCGTGACGAGGCCCGCCGCGCCGACGTAGCCGGCCAGGGTGCCGAACTCCAGGAAGCTGCCGAAGAACCCGCGCCGCTTGTCGGGGGCGTACTCGGCGATGAACGTCGAGGCGCCGCCGTACTCACCGCCCGTGGAGAAGCCCTGGAGCATCCGGAAGAAGATCAGCAGGACGGCGGCCCAGACGCCGATCGTGTCGTGCGAGGGGATGAGGCCGATCGCGAACGTGCCGACCGCCATCAGGATCATCGTCAGCGCGAGGACCTTCTTGCGGCCGACCTTGTCGCCCATCGGGCCGAAGAACATCCCGCCGAGCGGCCGTACGAGGAAGGCCACCGCGAAGGTAGCGAAGGACGAGAGCAACTGGGTGGTGTCGTTCCCGGACGGGAAGAACACGTGTCCGATCGTCACGGCCAGGTAGGAGTAGATCCCGAAGTCGAACCACTCCATGGCGTTGCCCAGGGAGGCCGCCTTCACAGCACGCTTCACCGCAGCGTCGTCCGTGACCGTGATGTCCGTCCGGCGCAGCCGCGGATTCTGGCGCTTCCGGATGGCCCGGAAGAGCGCTGGGTGGCGTTTGACCGCTGCTGGGTCGGCCGCCTGGTGGGGGTCGGAGGCCGCCATGGCCGGGTCCTTTCCTCGAAGGGTGTTCCAGGAAAGGCTTCTGCGCAGAGTTGACGGCCGCAAACCGACTTCATGGGTCGATGCGATCTCCCTCACACGATCTCGACACGCCGCAGCGTGTTTCACGGCCGGGGAGGGTGCCGGGATCGGGTGCGGGGGCGGGGCCGTCTCAGGGGGCCGTCAGACGCCCAGGTCCCTGATGATCTTCGCCACGTGGCCGGTCGCCTTCACGTTGTAGAACGCGTGCTCGACCTTGCCGTCCTCGTCGACGACGACAGTGGAACGGATCACGCCCGTCACCACTTTGCCGTAGAGCTTCTTCTCGCCGAAGGCGCCGTACGCCGCCAAAGTTTCCTTGGCCGGGTCGCCCACCAGGGTGACCTTGAGGTTCTCGGTGTCGCGGAACTTCGCGAGTTTCTCCGGCTTGTCGGGGGAGACGCCGATGACGTCGTACCCGGCGTTCGCCAGGAGGTCGAGGTTGTCCGTGAAGTCGCAGGCCTGCTTGGTGCATCCGGGGGTAAGAGCGGCCGGGTAGAAGTACACGATGACCTTCCGGCCCTTGTGGTCCGCGAGCGATACCTCGTTGCCGTCGGCGTCGGGAAGGGTGAAGGCGGGAGCGGGGTCGCCGGGCTTCAGTCGCTCGCTCATGTGGTTCTCCTCGGGTGGTGCGCGGGTCGGACGGGTCCGAGGGTAATAGGGGTGCCGCCGGGTGCGCGGGGGTTCGAGCTGACAGACTGTCGACGAAGGTTTCAGACGAAGGTTCATCGGACGACGACCACGGAGGCGGCGCAGTGTCGGATGCCAGGACCCCTGCGCAGATCGAGGCGGACATCATCAGCAGGCGCGAGCAGCTCGCTGTGATGCTCGACGAGATCGGGGTGCGGGTACACCCGAAGACGATCATCGGAGACGCCAAGGCGAAGGCGGCCCAGTCCGTGGACCGGACGGCCGGCCGCGCCTTCGTCGCGGTGAACCGTTCGGTGTCGGAGGTGAAGGCCCAGTTCGTCGCGGAGGACGGCTCGCCGCGGCTGGAGCGGGTGATCCCCGCGGCCCTGCTGGTGGTCGGAGTGGTGGGGCTGCTCACCGTGTCGACCCGCCGCCGCGCGTGATCCCGAACCCGGAGGCGTACGGTCCGGGGTGCGGCAGGTAGGTTTCGGGCGTGAGCGAGAACACCCACGACAACGACCGCGACAGCCTCGACGACAAGCTGCCCATCCGGATGCTGCACGACCGGGTGCTGGTGCGGAACGACACGGCCGAGGGCGAGCGGCGCTCCGGCGGCGGCATCCTGATCCCGGCGACGGCCGCGGTGGGACGGCGTCTCGCCTGGGCCGTCGTCGTCGCGGTCGGGCAGAACGTACGGACGGTGGAGCCCGGTGACCGGGTGCTGTACGACCCCGAGGACCGTGCCGAGGTCGAGGTGCGGGGCGTGGCGTACGTCCTGATGCGGGAGCGTGATCTGCACGCGGTGGCCGCCGACCGGTTCGAGGGTTCGGTGGATTCGACCGGGCTGTATCTGTAGGACCCGCGCTGTTCAGGATCTGGTAGGACCCGCGCTGTTCAGGATCTGTGGGATCCGCGCTGTTCAGGGCCTGGTGACCGGTGTCACCAGGCCCTTTTCCCGTTTTTTGCTACGGTGGAACCACCCCGACGAGACGCGCCGTACCGGGTTGGCAAAGACGACGCACCCGTGAGTTGTCCGTGTGTTCGTCGTCGGAGGTTCTGTCATGGCGTGGGTTCTGTTGATCGTCGCCGGTCTGCTCGAAGTGGGCTGGTCGATCGGGATGAAGTACACCGAGGGGTTCACCCGGCTGTGGCCGAGCGTGTTCACCGGCCTCGGGATCGTGGCGAGCATGGTGCTGCTGTCGCATGCGGCGAAGACGTTGCCGATCGGTACGGCGTACGGCGTGTGGGTCGGCATCGGCGCTGCCGGTGCGGCGATCCTGGGCATGGTCGTGCTGAACGAGCCGGTGACCGCCGCCCGGATCTTCTTCGTCTGTCTGCTGCTGGTGGCCGTGGTCGGCCTGAAGGCGACCTCCGGGCACTGAGAGAGCCCTAGAGGCCGGGGCCTGGGCCGGGGTCACACCTAGCCGCTGTTTCCGGCCGTCGTGCCGCCGGTGCCGCCCGTGCCGCCGGTGCCGCCCGTGCCGCCGGTGGCACCGGCTGTTCCGTCCCGTGTCGAGCCGCTGTCCGTCCCGGCGGTTCCGCCGCCGTCCGCTCCGGCGTTCGTTCCGCCGTCCGTCCCGCCCGTCGCGTCGCCGGTGGAGTTCCCGCCGGTGTCCGTGCCGGGGGTGGGCGGGGTGCTGCCGGAGGGGGCGGTGTCGGGGTCCGGCGAGGAGGACGGGTCCGTGCTGGTGTCGGAGTCCTCGTCGACCAGGAGCTCGTCCCCCTCGTCGGAGCCGGGCGCCGGGCGCAGGTCGAACTCCTGGGCCGGGGAGGAGCGCAGCGCCGCTTCCGTATAGGCGGCCCAGGTCTCGGCGGGTGCGCCGCCGCCGTTGAGGCGGGGCAGGCCGAGGGCCCCGTACAGCGGCGTCTGGGCGCCCGTGTCGGGGTTCTGGCCCATCACGGCGACGACGGTCGCGAGGTCCGGGGTGTACCCGGCGAACCAGGCGGCCCGGTCCTCCTCCGCGGTGCCGGTCTTGCCCACGGCGGGGCGGCCCACCGCCTGGGCGGCCGTACCGGTGCCGCCCTCGACGACGCTGCGCAGGACGGCGGTGGTGGTGTCGGCGGCCTCACGGCTGACGGCCTGGTCGGTCGTGCGCTCGGGCAGCTCGATCTCCGCGCCGTCCTTGGTGACCTGGTCGACGAGGACGTACCGGCCGTGCCGGCCGTGGTCGGCGAGGGTGGCGTACGCCTCGGCCATGTCCAGGACGCTGGCGTTGGCGGTGCCGAGCGCGATGGAGGGGGAGGCGGTGAGGTCGGGGGTGTCGGCGGGGATGCCGAGGGCGACCGCGGTGTCCCGGACCTTTCCGGGGCCGACGTCCTGTGCCATCTGGGCGTAGACGGAGTTGACGGACTTGTCGGTGGCGACGCGGACGGTGATGTCGCCGTAGTCGACGTCGTCCTCGTTGGCGGGGGCGTAGTCGGTGGATCCCTGCACGCCGACGACCGTGCGCTTGTTGGTGCCGTCGTAGACGGTGTTGGCGGTGATGGGCCGGCCGTCCTGGGTGGTGGAGTCGTTGACGACGGCGGAGGTGAGGACGAACGGCTTGAAGATGGAGCCGACCTGGTAGTCGCGGCGGGTCGCGTTGCTGACGTACTGCTTGGTGTAGTCGATGCCGCCGTACAGGGCGACGACCTCGCCGGTCTCCGGGACGATCGAGGCGCCGCCGACCCGGACGTTGCGGTCGGCCTCGCGTTCGGCGCTGGTCCGGGACATGACGTTCTCGTCGACGGCCTTGACGAAGGCGTCCTGCTTGGGTTTGTCGAGGGTGGTGGTGATCCGGTAGCCGCCGGTGGCGAGGGTCTTCGCGTCGAGGATGCCGCGCCGGTTCAGGTAGTCCTCGACGGCCTGCACGATGTAGCCGCGCTGCCCCGAGAGTCCGGTCGGCGGTTTGGCCTCGCCGGGGGTGGGGAACCGTGTCGTCGCCCGTTCGGCCGCATCGAGCCAGCCTTCCTTGACCATGCCGTTCAGGACGTAGTTCCAGCGGCGCTGGGCCGCGGGCTCGTTGTCGGGGTGGGCGATGACGTCGTAGGCGCTGGGGGCGTTGAGGAGGGAGGCGAGGTACGCGCCTTCGGCGGTGGTGAGGTCCTCGACGTTCTTGCCGTAGTACGCCTGGGCGGCGGCCTGGACGCCGTACGCGTTGCGCCCGAAGTAGCTGGTGTTGAGGTAGCCCTCGAAGATCTGGTCCTTGGTCTCCTCGCGGTTGAGCTTGACCGCGATGATGGCTTCCTTGGCCTTGCGCAGGAGGGTGCGTTCCTGGCCGAGGTAGTAGTTCTTCACGTACTGCTGGGTGATCGTCGAGCCGCCCTGTTTGCCCTTGCCGGTGACGGTGTTCCAGCCGGCCCGGACCATCGCCTTCACGTCCACGGCGCGGTCGTCGGAGTAGAAGTCCCGGTCCTCGGCGGCCAGGACCGCGTGCCGGACGGACGAGGGGATCTGGGTGAGCTTGACCTTCTCCCGGTTCACGTCGCCGTCCCGGGCGATGACGCTGCCGTCGCGGTAGAAGTAGACGTTGGACTGGGCGGTGGCGGAGGCGTTGGCGGCCGGGATGTCGACGAGCCGGTAGGCGGCGAAGATCCCGATGCCGAGGAGGACGGCGGGGCCGAGGAGGGTGCCGAGGGTCATCCGCCAGGTGGGGACGGCCCGCCGCCAGCCGGTGCGCCGGGGCCGCGCCTTCTTTCCGGACCTCTTTGCGGACTTCTTCCCGGGCTGCTCCCCGGACGCCGTCGGTGGGTGGTTTCCGGTGGAGGAGGCTCGCGCGCCCGAGGAGTCGCGGGGGGCCCAGCTCTGTGGCTCGTCGCTCATGTCGGTGGGGGCTCCTGAGACGTGGTCAGTTCTCCCATAGTGCCCGGTTCATCAGGAAATCTGCGTTTATTACTGCTTCGTTCCCTCCTCCGGTCGTGGAAAAGGAGTCGCCGCGGCCTTCGCACGTGGACTAGGGTCGTGCGCTTTGGTGCCGGGAGCCGGTGGGGGCGGGGGAGAGGGGGCGGCGTGCGGCTGTACGCAGTGGTCGCGGCGGGCGGATTCCGGCGCTACGCCACCTACCGGACGGCGACGGCGGCGGGGGTGTTCACCAACACCGTCTTCGGCTTCATCGTGGCGTACACCTACATCGCCCTGTGGGCCGAACGTCCGCAGCTCGGCGGCTACGACACCTCCGAGGCGCTGACGTACGTCTGGCTCGGCCAGGCCCTGTTGGCGGCCGGCGCCCTGATGGGCGGAGGCTTCGAGAGCGAGCTGGTCGAGCGGATCCGTACGGGCGACATCGCCGTCGACCTGTACCGGCCCGCCGACCTCCAGCTGTGGTGGCTGGCGGCGGACCTGGGCCGGGCGGCGTTCCACCTGCTGGGGCGCGGGGTGGCGCCGATGTTCCTGGGGGCGCTTGCCTTCGACCTGGCGCTCCCCGGATCGTTCTGGACCTGGCCGGCGTTCCTGCTGTCGGTGTTCCTGGGGATCGTGGTCAGCTTCGCGGTGCGCTATCTGGTCGCGATGTCGGCGTTCTGGCTGCTCGACGGAGCGGGAGCGATGCGCATGGCGATGCTGGCGGGGCTGTTCTTCTCCGGGATGCTGCTGCCGCTGAACCTGTTCCCCGGGCTGCTGGGCGAGGTGGCGCGGGCCCTGCCGTGGTCCTCTCTCCTCCAGGTGCCGGCCGATGTGTTCCTCGGCAAGCACACCGGGTGGGGGCTGGTGGAGGCGTACGTGTTCCAGGCCGGATGGGCGGTCGTGCTGCTCGGGGCGGGCCGCCTGCTGCAGACCGTGGCGACCAGGAGAGTGGTGGTGCAGGGTGGCTGACACGGTGGCGGTACGGACCGAGGAGGAGGGCCAGGAGCGGGAGCCGGCCGGCTTCGCCTTCGAGAACCGGCCCCGGCCCCTGGAAGGCCTCCGGGCGTACGGGCTGATCATGGCGATGTGGGTCCGCTCGACGATGGCGTACCGGGCCTCGTTCGCCCTGACCCTGTTCGGGGACCTCGCGGTGACGGCCTTCGACTTCGTCGCGATCCTGCTGATGTTCTCCCACGTCGACGCGCTCGGCGGCTACTCCCTGCCGGAGATCGCCCTGCTGTACGGCCTGTCGGCGACGGCGTTCGGGGTGTGCGACCTGCTGCTGGGGTCGATGGACCGGGTCGGCGGCCGCGTGCGGGACGGGACGTTCGACACCCTGCTGGTGCGCCCGGTGCCGGTGCTGGCGCAGGTGGCGGCGGACCGGTTCGCGCTGCGCCGGCTGGGCCGGATCACGCAGGGCCTGGTGGTGCTGGGTTATGCGCTCGTCACCCTCGACATCGTCTGGACGCCGCTGAAGATGCTGATGCTGCCGATGACGGTGCTCAGCGGGGCGGCGATCTTCGGGGCGATTTTCATCGCGGGAGCGGCGTTCCAGTTCGTCGCGCAGGACGCCTCGGAGGTGCAGAACTCCTTCACGTACGGCGGCACGACGTTGCTCCAGTACCCGCCCACGGTCTTCGCGAAGGACCTGGTGCGCGGCGTGACGTTCGTGGTGCCGCTGGCCTTCGCCAGCTGGCTGCCGGCACTGTACGTGCTGGGGCGGGAGTACCCGGTGGACCTGCCGCAGTGGGTGGCCTTCCTGCCGC
The DNA here is from genome assembly GCF_042723425.1 of Streptomyces sp. NPDC058375. NCBI lineage: Bacteria > Bacillati > Actinomycetota > Actinomycetes > Kitasatosporales > Streptomycetaceae > Streptomyces > Streptomyces sp. NPDC058375. Next base: position 13,552 of record NZ_JBHXJG010000008.1, read on the forward strand.
CGCTGGTCGCGGCGGGCTGCTGCGGGCTGGCGGGCCTGGCGTGGCGGGCGGGGCTGCGTTCCTACCGGAGCACGGGCAGTTGAGGAACCAGGGGAGCCACAGGGGCCACGGAAACCACAGGAACCACAGGAATCACAGGGGCCAGGAGCCGACCGGGTCGGACGGGACTACGCGGGAGAGCACGGACATGGCGGACGACGGGTTCATCAGCCTCGACGGCGTCGAGAAGGTCTTCGAGGTCCGCCGCCGGGCGGGCCTGCTGCGCCGCGAACGCCACGAGGTGCGGGCCGTGGACGGGATCAGTTTCCAGGTCGCGCGCGGCGAGATGGTCGGCTACATCGGCCCGAACGGCGCCGGCAAGTCGACGACGATCAAGATGCTGACGGGCATCCTCACCCCGAGCGGCGGCCGGCTGCGCGTCGCGGGCATCGACCCCTCCCGCGAACGCACCCGCCTGGCGCACCGTATCGGTGTCGTCTTCGGTCAGCGGACGACCCTCTGGTGGGACCTGCCGCTGCGCGACTCGTACCGGCTGATGCACCGCATGTACCGCATCCCCGACCGGCGTTACCGGGAGAACCTGGACCGATGCGTCGAACTCCTCGACCTGGGAGAGTTGTTGGACGTACCCGTACGTCAACTCTCCCTGGGTCAGCGGATGCGCGGCGACATCGCGGCGGCGCTGCTGCACGATCCGGAGGTGCTGTACCTGGACGAGCCGACGATCGGTCTTGACGTGATCTCGAAGGCCAAGGTGCGGCTGTTCCTGAAGGAGTTGAACGCCGAACGCGGGACGACGGTCCTGCTGACGACGCACGACCTCACCGACATCGAGCAGTTGTGCAGCCGGGTGATGGTGATCGACCACGGCCGCCTGATGTACGACGGTTCGCCGGCGGGCCTCCACGAGGTGGGGGAGAGCGAACGCATGCTCGTGGTGGACCTGGAGCGTGAACTCCCCCCGATCGTCCTGGAGTCGGCGGGTCCGGGAGAGGCGTCGGCCCTGCGGGCGGTCAAGGTGGAGGGGCCGCGTCAGTGGCTGGCGTTCCCCGCCGCCGCGTCGGCGGCCCCGCTGGTGGCGCGGATCGCCGCGGACTACCCGTTGGTCGACCTGTCGGTGCGGGAGCCGGACATCGAGGCCGTGATCGCGAGGATGTACGAGTCCGCGCCGTGAGGAGCATTCTCCCGAGGGGCATCGTCGGGCGGCACGCGCAGGTCGTGGGCCTGCGGGGCTGTGCCGGGAACGGGTCCGTTCAATAGGCTGCGCGGTATGACGAGTGAGAGTCCGGACATGCGTGCCTCCGATGCCGAGCGGGAGCGGATCGCGGAACTGCTGCGCGAGGCCGTGGCCGAGGGCCGACTGGATATGGACGAGTTCGACCAGCGCCTCGAAACGGCCTACAAGGCCCGTACGCACGGGGAGTTGGAGCCGCTGGTCCAGGACCTCCCGGCACCGGGCACCGCGGTCGCTCCGGTCGGTTCGTCCGCGCCCGCCTCGCTGCGGGGCTCCGCCGCGAACTGGCCCGCGCGGATCGGCGGCACCGCGACGTCCAAGGGCGGGTTCGCGCTCTGGGGCGGCTTCAACCGGAAGGGCCGCTGGACGGTGGCCCGGAAGTTCACCGCCTTCGCGATGTGGGGCGGCGGCGAGATCGACCTGCGCGAGGCGAACTTCGAGGACCGCGAAATCGTCATCCGCTGCATCACGATCATGGGCGGTATCCATGTGACCGCGCCGCCGGAGCTGAACGTCGAGGTCCGGGGCATCGGCATCATGGGCGGCTTCGGCGAGGGCCCCAACGAGGACGGCGAGATCGCCGCCGACTCCCCGCATGTGCGGATCACCGGCTTCGCCCTGATGGGCGGCGTCGGCGTGGACCGCAAGCGGACGAAGGCGGAGCGCCGCCGACTGAAGGAGGCGAAGGAAGCCGAACTGGAGGCGCGCCACCGGCGCGGGCTGGAGGGCCCGGACGGCGGGGGTGGCGGCCGCAAGGAGCTCTGAGGGGGCGGGGCCCTGTCAGACGCAGACGTGACCGGCCCCCGGGAGCCGCAGCCGTGACCGGCCCTCGGGGAGCCGCGGCCGTGACCGGCCCCCCGGAGCCGCAGCCGTGACCGGCCCCCGACCGGCGCGGGGCCGGGCACGCCCCGGGGCCGGGCACGCCCCGGGGACCGGCGCGGCTCCTCAGCCCCTCACAGCGCGTCGGACCGGGGCGCGCGGGCCCGGTCCAGGGACTTCAGGTCCAGCTGGTCGCCGAGGGCGCGGTACCCGTCGTCATTGAGGTGCAGGTGGTCGCCGGAGTCGTAGGTGGCGAGGAGCCGGTTCGGTGCGGCGGGGTCGCGTACCGCCGCGTCGAAGTCCACGTACGCGTCGAAGACCGTGCCCGACCGGATCTGCTCGTTGACCGCGTGGCGTACGGCGTCGCGCTGGGGCGTCCAGGTGGCGAAGCCCTCGAACGGGGTCAGCGTCGCGCCGACGACCCGGAGTCCGCGGGCGTGCGCCCGGTCGGTGAGGGCGCGCAGGCTGTCCACGATGCGCTGGGCGTCGGGCTCCTGCGGGTACTGCTGTACGTCGTTGATGCCGAGCGCCACGACGACCGTCCGGGCTCCGGCGACCGCCAGGACGTCACGGTCGAGCCGGTCGGTGCCCGACTGGCCTCCGGTGCCGCGGCCGACGCCCACGACCCGGTTGCCCGCGATACCCGCGTTGGCGACCCCGTACCGGCCGCCCAGCCGGTCGGCGAGGACGTCGGTCCAGCGGGCGTTGGCGTCGGTGGAGGAGCCGCTGCCCGCGGTCAGGGAGTCCCCGAGGGCGATGATCGCGCCGAGGGCCTGCTCGCTGCGGACGTCCACGGCGGTCAGATAGCGCCAGTTGCTGGTGCTGAAGGTGCCGCGCTCGTCGATCAGGTACGAGGTCTGGTGGGTGTAGCCGTGGTAGGTGACCGGCCCGCCGCCCTGCGGGGTACGGAAGCTGACCTGGAGGTCGGAGTCGGGGGCCACCGGCACGACGACCGGGTCGCTGACGACCCGTCCGCCCGGGGCGACGGTGACGGCCGCGCCGCCCTTGAAGGTCACCGGCCGGGTGTTGACGGTGGCCTGGTCGACGACCAGGGGGGTCGTGCCGAAGAGGTTCGACAGCGTGATGCGGGCGACGTCCCCGCCGATGCTGGTGTGCACGACGTTACGGATGGTGCGCCCGGGGAGCCCGTCCTCGGTGCCCGGCTCCGCGCCGACGGGCGCGGCGGTCCAGGTGGCGACCCACGAGCCCCCCGAGGTGGCGGGGGCGACCGGGTTACGGGCCGCCGCCTGGGTCTCGGTGGGCGGGAGCGGTGTCGACCGGGGGCCGGAGAGCAGCGTCGTTGCGAAGGCGACGGCGGCGGCGAGTGCGGCGGTGCCCGCCACTAGGGCGATGAGCAGGGCATACCCCTGGCGCCTTGGCATGTGCGGTGGTTCTCCTTGTGATGATCGTGCTGGTCCCATGATGCGACAGGCCGTCGGGAACTCGACGTGCGGCCCAGGAGTAGGGGAGGTAGGGACAATGCGTACGTAGCGGGGGCGAGGCGTACGCGGACGGGTGGAGCGGATGGAACGGACCGGATCCGGCGAGCAGGGGCAGGACGGGGACGCGGTGCAGAAGGACGGGGCGCAGGAGCCGGAGGGGTCGGAGCCGGCGGTGCCGCAGGCCTCGGCGTCGGGGCGTGCGGCGCGGCCGCCGGCACAGGTACAAGGGTCGCAGGCGTCGGCACAGGCCCTGGCACAAGGGTCGCAGGAGCAGGAGCAGGAACAGGAACAGGAACAGGCGGGGGCGGGTGCACGGGAGTCGAGGGCGGGTGCCGGTGCGGGCCCGCTGGCCTCGTTCGCGTACACCGCCGCCGACGAGGAGAAACAGCGCGGCGTACGGCGCATGAAACTCACGGCCACCGGCCTCCTTCTGCTCGTCGCGCTCGTCTACGTCCTGGCCACCTGGGCGAAGAACTCAGGCGTGGAGGGCTGGCCGGGCTACGTCGCGGCGGCTGCCGAGGCGGGGATGGTGGGCGCGTTGGCGGACTGGTTCGCCGTCACGGCACTCTTCCGGCGCCCGCTCGGCCTGCCCATTCCGCACACAGCCATCATCCCCACCAAGAAGGATCAGCTAGGACAGTCCCTCGGTTCCTTCGTTGGCGAGAACTTTCTCTCCGGAGACGTCATTCGTGACCGAATTCACGCTCTCGGGGTCGGTCGGAGGCTCGGTGTGTGGCTCGCGGAGCCCGCCCACGCCGACCGGGTCACCGCCGAGCTGGCGACCGCCCTGCGCGGTGCGCTGACGGTCCTTCGGGATTCCGACGTCCAGGCGGTGGTCGGCGAGGCGATCACCCGGCGGGCGGACGCGGTGGAAGTCGGCCCGGGCCTCGGCAAGATGCTGGAGAAGGTCGTCACGGACGGCGGCCACCGCAAGGTCGTCGACCTCGTCTGCGTACGGGCGCACGACTGGCTGGTGGAGCACGGCGACTCGGTGATGAACGCGGTGCAGGGCGGGGCTCCCGGCTGGACCCCGCGGTTCGTGGACAAGCGGGTGGGGGAGCGGGTCTACAAGGAACTGCTGCGGTTCGTCACGGAGATGCGGGACATGCCGGAGCACCCGGCGCGCGGCTCGATCGACACGTTCCTGACCGACTTCGCGGCCGACCTCCAGAGCGACGCCGACACCCGGGCCCGGGTGGAGCGGCTGAAGTCGGAGATCCTGGGCCGCAGCGAGGTCCAGGACGTCATCGCCTCGGCCTGGTCCTCCGTCCGTACGATGATCCTCTCGGCGGCGGAGGACGAGCGCAGCGAACTGCGGCTGCGGGCCCGCGCGTCGCTGATGTCGCTGGGAGCGAGGCTGGCGAGCGACGAACGGCTCCAAGGCAAGCTGGACGGCTGGCTGGAGGACGCGGCGGTCTACGTGGTGACGACGTACCGCGCGGAGATCACGTCGCTGATCAGCGAGACGGTCGCGGGCTGGGACGCGGATCAGACGTCGAAGAAGATCGAGGCGCACATCGGCCGCGACCTGCAGTTCATCCGGATCAACGGCACGGTGGTCGGTGCGCTGGCGGGCCTGGCGATCTACACGGTGTCGCACGCGCTGGGGGGCTGAGCGGGGGCCTGGGGCGGGCCTGGGGCCCGCCGCTCCGGATGCGTACCCGGACGGTCCTGTCGTGTCCGGTACGGGTACGCACCCGGCCTACGCGGGGGAGTTGCCGGGGAGTACGGGCGCGGGGAGGCGGGCGTTCAGGCGGGCCCGGAATTTCTTCCTGCCCGGGCTTCGGAGCCGGCCCCGGGCACCCGGCGGCCTCAGCTGTGCGCGACGGTGCTCAGCTCTGTGCTGCCCGCCGGGTGACGGCCCAGGACGCGGCGGCCACGCTGCCCGCGACGGTGAACACGGCGGGCCAGGCGCCGACCTTCTTGGCGAGCGGGTGCGACCCGGCGAAGGCGGCGACATAGGCGACGGTCAGGCCGGCGGCGGCACGCGGCCCGGCCTCACGGTTCCACTCGTACGCGGCCAGCGCCCCGGTGGCGGCGAGCGCGACGCCGCCGAGCGGCCGCTTCCCGGTCCACCGTGCGACGCCGTAACCCCCGACGAGCCCGCTCGCCGCCACCGCCGCAGCCGGAACCTTCGCCATCGCCGCCACCATCGCTTCCTGTGAGCTGTCTTGTGAACCGCCGGTATTTCTGTGGTTCGGTACTGAGCCCGAGGCTAGCGTTCGGGGCGACGCGGCCGGCGGGCGGTACGGGGGAGGCAGGGGTTCCGAATGGAAGCGGCCATGGGGACGACGACCACGGTGACGGTGACAGTCCCGGACGAGGACGCCGGAGGCGCGGCCGGGACCGGTCCCGGCCCCGTACGCCTGTTCTGCACCGACCACGGCGGCGAAGGCCCGCCCCTGCTCCTGCTGCACGGCCTGGCCGGGCACTGTGGCGAGTGGGAGGCGCTGGCGGCCCGGTTCGCGGCCACGCACCGGGTGGTCGCCTTCGACGCGCGCGGCAGCGGGGCGAGCACCCGCCGCCCCGGGGACGTGACGCGGGCGGCGCACGTCCGTGACGTACGGGCCGTGGCGCGCCGGTTCGGCCTGGCCGGGGAGGACACGGTGCTGGTCGGCCAGTCGATGGGCGGCCTCACCGCGCTGCTGACGGCGGCGGCCCATCCGGAGGTGTGCCGGGCGCTGGTCCTGATCGAGGCGGGCCCGGCGGGCCCGAGCCCGGAGCTGCCGGATCGGATCGGCCGCTGGCTGGACTCCTGGCCGGTGCCGTTCCCGGACGCGGAGGCGGCCCAGGCGTTCTTCGGGGGTGGCCCGGCGGGCCGGGCCTGGGCGGCGGGACTCGCGCCGGGCCCCGGCGGACTGCACCCCCGCGTCGACCGGGACGTCATGGTGGCCACGGTCCAGGAGAACGCGCACCGCGACTACTGGGACGCCTGGGACCGGGTGCGCTGCCCGGTGCTGGTGCTGCGCGGCGAGAGGGGCGCGATGAAGCCGGAGGAGGCGGACCGGATGCGGGCCCGGCACCCCGCGACGCGGATCGCCGTGATCCCGGGGGCGGGCCACGACGCCCATCTGGACAACTCGGCGGCGGTGTACGGGGAGATGAGGACCTTCCTCACCTGACCCCCGGCCGTGACCCGGTGTAAGGTCTGGACCCTTCGCACGAGGGGGGTCTCATGCTGTTCCGTAACGCTGCCCGTACCGAAGGTCACCGACCGGCGCGAACGGGGTTGCGCGCAGCCGCACTTGCCGTGGTCGTGGCCGCCGCACTGGTGTCCTGCACCCAGGCGTCGAGCGGGGGCGGCCCCGGCGCGGACGTCCCGAACGCGGCGGCGGATCCGGCGGCCGCGGACGCCGCCCGTAACGTCGAGAACGCGGACGCCGTCGAGAACGCGGACCGGGCCGAGCAGGAGGCCGGCGAGGCGGGCGAGGCGGAGGACACAGCCATTCCCTCCCCAGGCCCCGCACTGGTCCGCGACGCCTTCGCGGCGCTCCAGGCGACGCTGAACGAGACCTGCACGCCGGGCGCGGGCGACTGCGCCTACTTCCTCGGCCGGGTCACCCAGGAACTCATCGAGTTGGACGAGTCGATGCGGGCGGCCGCCAAGGGTCCGGGGCGCTTCAAGCAGCCGCTGACCGACATGAAGGCCCTGTTCGACAAGCTGGGCGACGACCGGTCCGAGGCGCATCTGGAGAAGCACTTCTCCGAGATCGTCGGCACACGTGACGGCATCAACACCTGGATGCAGGACCACCCGGACGACTACCGCTGACCCCTCGCCGCGGGCGGGCCCAGGCGTGACGCGGTGCCTGGGCGTGCTCTCGGTACCCCGTGACAGCAACTATGGACGGGCATCACCGATCGCGGACAAGTGAGTGGGAGTGAATCACCGTCAACGCCGATCACCCTGCCCCTCCTGGATCTTTCGAATGTGTCGCGCTTCTCGCTCTTCGGCGTCACGTCGGGAACGTGCTACCAGGGGCCCCAGGAGTGCGTAGAGCACCGCGTAGAGCAGACATTGCAGAGCGAAATCCCACCCCCAGGACCGGTCGGTCAACAGCGTCACGATCGCGCTCACCAGCACTGCCGCCGCCACGGCCACACCGATCCGCTTCCATCCTCTCCACATGATCGGCCTCCTACCCCTCCACTCCTTGATCGCTGATGGGCCGACCGCCCCTGCAACTCAGCGGCAGGGGGGCGGGGCCGGGGTGGGACTCGGCTCAGGGAGCGGGGGCGGTGACGGTGATGCGGACGACGGCGGTCGAGGCGGGAACCTCGGTGCCCTTCACATGCACCTCGTACGACAGCTCGTCCTCGCCGGCGTACCCGTCCCTGGCGGTGTACGTCACCGTCGCCCCGGACACCGATGCGGAACCGTGGCCGGGCTCGGTGTCGATGGTCAGGGTCAGTTCGGCGGGGTCGTAGGCGTCTAGCAGCCCCGCCCGGTCGTTGCTCTCCAGAGTGATGGAGTCGTTGTCGAGGACGTCCACGTCCAGGCTGTCGCCCGCGTCCACGCTCTGCTGGTCGTCCATGAGCGCCAGCGTCCGTTCGACGGCGCCCTTCCCGTTCTGGTCGTCCGCACCGCCGCCGTCGCCCCCGCACCCCGCGAGGACCAGGGTGAGCGCCCCCGCTCCCACCGACACCCGCCTCCGGAGGGCCCCGCGCATCGGCCGCCGTGACTGCTTCCTCGTTTGCATGTGGTGCCCCCAAGGCCGAACTAGGTGCGGTGGAGCAGCCGATGCTCGCAGTGCGTACGGGCGCACATCAGAGGCATACGGGAAGCGAAGCGGAATTGTGATGAGAGCGTGTACGGAACGTGAAGGGCGGGCCTCAGTCGGCGGACCGCGGCCGCCCCAGCAACCGGCCCTGCGCCGCCTTCAACGCGGCGAATCCCTCCCGCGCGTAGTCGGCGAGTTCCTGACTCGGGAACGACACGACGGACAGGTGCTGGTCGTACTGCCCCTGCACCCACCGGGCGGCCGTGATCTCGTAACCGGACACGTGGGCACACAACTTGAGCAGGATCGGCGGCATCTCGGATTCGCGCAGCAGGTCGGCGTGGGTGACCACGAGGTCGCGCATGGTCCGGATGTTCGGCAGGAAGACGGTCGTCACCCACAGCCGCCACTCGGCGAGCTCCTCCTCGGTGGGCGGATCCTCGTGGTCGAAGGGGGAGCGCCCGTCGGGGCGGACGTTGCGCTGGGCGAAGGCTTCGAAAGCGCGACTGTTGGCTTCGGTGATGGCGAACAACGGCCCGTAGAAGTCGCTGAGTTGCCGATTCACCCGCGCGAGCCGCTCGCTGCGCTGCGCGAGCCGCAACCCGTTGAGGTAGGCCGCGACGTACCCGACGAAGGCCAGGGCGATGGTGACGACCAGAGCAATCATGGGGGAATGCTACGGATGCCGACGTGGGGGTGGTTCGGCGAACAGATCTTCGATCTGGTGATGCGTCAGAAGCGTGGGATACGGTGACGAGGTCATCACGCTCAGTGCGCGCCCGCGCGCAAAGGGCGGCCCCCGGAGGTGCGCGAACACCACCCGAGGGCCTACACCCCCAGTGGTCAGGAGCCACCAGAAATGCTGCGTCATGTTATCGCGCCCTCTTCGGGCTGGACGAAAGCCCCGCACACGGTCGTACGAGACCGGCGGATGAGCAGCAACGCGAAGATCCTCATCCTGTACGTCCAGGGCCTCCCCGACTCCGCCACGAACCGCCCGCTGGGCGAACTGGCACAGAAGCTGGACATGAAGGGCCGCCCGTACCAGCAGGCCAAGAAGCAGTTGGTGGAGCACGGTTACGTCCATGAGTGGCGGGGCCAGCGCGAGGACGGGCTGTGGGCGACGGACCAGCTGTTCACGAACACACCGCTGACGCGCGCGGAGGCGAGGGTGGTCTGGACGAGGCTGGAGCAGGACGCGGGGGGCTCGCCGGGTGTGCGGTATCCGACGGTCGGTGAACCGACTTCTCGGTCGGTCGGTGGCTATCAACCCGAGGAAGACCACGGTGATAAGACCACTCCCCACCCACCCTCCGAAGCGGAGTGGGGGCGGGAGCGGGTAGCGGACCCGGATCCGGTGGCGGCTCCGGACGCGGGCCTGGACCCGGATGCGGCGGCGGCCCCGGACGCGGACCCGGATCCGGACCCGGTGGAGGCGGCCCCGGAGCCGGCGGGTACCCCGGCCGAGGTGGCCCCAAGCCTCGGCCAGGCACCGCACCCCACCACCCAACTGGCCAAGGCCGAACGCCTGCTGCTGTCCCTGCGCCACTCGCGCCGCGATCTGCTGCTGGGCGTCCGGGAGGCTCGCGTGCTGGCGGTGGAGGCCGTGAAGTGGCTGGAGGGCGGCCTGCCGGAAGGGGACCTGCGCCAGGCGCTCCTGGCCGATCCGCCGGAGAACGGCGTGCGCTCGGCGGTCGGCTTCCTGCGCCACCGCCTGATCCGGAAATGCCCAGTGACCCCAGTGATCCCGGTGACCCCGCTGCCGGCCGCGCCTCTGCCGCCCCCGGTCAGGGAGTTGATCGCGTGCGCGGGCCCGGGGGAGGAACATGTCTTCCGCCCGCAGGGCGACGAGCCGGAGTGCGCGGACTGCCGCAGGGCGACGGCGTACGCGGGCTGGATGGTCGACACGGACACGTACGAGTTCCCCGAGGACATGACCTGGCGGCAACGCGTGGCGGCCGTAAGGAAGGCGGACGCGCTACGGGCCGGACACTCACCCCAGGGCGACGCGGGCGACGACGGGCAGATGGTCGCTGCCGGTGGCGGGCAGGGTGCGGATGCGCCCCACGTTGGCGGAGCGGGCCATGACCTGGTCGATCCGGGCCACCGGGAAGGCGGCGGGGAAGCTGAAGGCGAACCCGCTCTCGGCGACGGCCAACTGTGAGGTGAGGGGCCTCAAACCCCGGTCTTCCACAACCCCGTTGAGATCCCCGAGCAGGACGACCGGCTCGACGCTCTCGCCCGCGATGGCGCGCCCCAACAACGCGGCGCTCTCATCCCGCTGCTGGGACGCGAGCCCGCCCACGCCCACCCGGACGGAGGGCAGATGGGCGACGTACGCGGCGACTTCCCCGTACGGAGAACGGACCACAACACGCAAGCCACGACTCCACCCCTCCGCAACACTCGGGGGTTTGATGTCCACCAACCGCTCACCACTGACCGGGTACTTGGACCAGAGCCCGACAGTTCCCCGTACGACGTGATGCGGATATTGGGCGGCGAGGACCTTCTCGTACACCGCCAACTGCGGATGCACCAGCTCCTCCAGCGCGACGAGGTCGGCCCCGGCATCGATCAACGCCCGGGCGGTCCCAGCAGGATCACGATTCTCGTCGCTGACGTTGTGCTGCACGACGACAAGCTCCCGCCCGCCACCGCTCTCCTCGCCGGGCAGGAGCAACCCGCTGAAGGTGTCCACCCACATGCCCACGGGCAGCAGCAGAGCGACGAGGGCAACGGCGGACCGCCGCACGAGGGCCACGATCAGCAACGCGACAACGACGACGCCGACCCAGGGCAGGAAGGACTCCAGCAGACTCCCCACTCTCACGGGCCAGTTGGGCACGCCCAGATGGAACGCCAGCACCCCGCCCACAACCACCGCGCACCCGGCGAGCACCCGCCCCCGCTGGTTGCCCCGCGCGCCGGGAACCCCCTGCCCCGTGACTGAGGCCGCACCGCTGTCTGACCATTCCACCATGCCTGTCCGTCCACTCGCCCTGCCCAAGAGGACGAGTGGACGGAGGGATCAGTTTCCGACCAGCACCGGTGGCCTGACCGGGTCGGCGGCGTCAGCTGTGTCAGCGCTGTCGGTGCTCCCGGTCAGCGGCTTTGGTCGGGCCGCGGTGCCGGCTCCAATGCCATACCGGGAACGGCGGGACGGATACCGAAGCGCCGGTAGCCCGGGGTCGATTCGAAGATGGTCACTCTGGCGTCGGTGTAGTACGTACGCTCCAGGAAGTCGCCCTCGCCGACGCTGTAGGACCGCTCTCCCGTGTCGAACTTGGCCAACACATGCCGGAGGCCGAACAAGAATGTGTGCCGGGGCTCGATTTTGAGCAGCGTCGGGGAGCCGAAGTCCACCGGCCCCTCCCCGTAATGCAGACGTGCCCATTGGAGGGTCAGATACGCGCCCACGGTGGGACTCACGCCGCGTGCGATTGCTCCCTGTTCCGTACGCTTGTTGGTCACGCCGGGAATGCGCTGGCAGCGGGTCAGGGCGTTCGCGAGTCGCTGGTTGTAGCCGCGAGTTCCGGAGATGACCAACCCGGTGAAGGGGTTGGTCTCCCGCCCGGAGACGATCCACATGCGCCAACGGGCTTTGCCGTCCTCCTGGCCGTCCCGCACCAGTGATTTCACTGCGGCGAGGGTGGGGGACAGTGCGGCCCACTTGGCGCCCTGGTAGCTCCTGAGCACCTCGTACCACTGCGCTGAGGTCAGATGCGGCACCAGGAGAATGCGCGGATCCCAGTTCTGGCCGCGCATGAAGGCCTCGGCGTCCTGGAGGGCCACCGCGGCCTGGACGATGGCCTCCCGGGGCGGCAGCGCGGGCATGTCCACGGCTTCGGCGGCCTGCCGGAAGAGGTCGGTCGCCTGGTCCAGAACGTCGTACTCGGTCGAGGCCCCACCCGGTTCCGGTACCCGCCCGGTCGGGACCAGGATGCCGAAACGCAGCAGTACGGCCACCATGGGGACGGCGTAGAGGACGTTGGCCGCGGGCCGGCCCGCCCCGCTGCCCCGATAGCGGATCAACTGCTGCTCGACGAGGATTCCCGCGACCCGCCCGTGCCCGCCGTCGAGCAGGACCGCGCTGCCCGAATACGAGTTGTAGTCCTTGATCGTCTCGTTGACGTGGAGCTGCATCGCGAAGATGTTTCCGGCGCCGCTACGGGTGCGATACGGACGGCCGGCCGAGGTGACCCGCCCCGTGAGCTGAGGATCGGTGGAAGTGACGGGGAGGGATACCCGCCAGCGCTCCCCGTCGGCGAGCGTGGTGACGGGCGAGACGGCCGGCGTGTCCGCGGCCAGGTGCAGGATCGCGATGTCGAGTTCCTGGTCCGACTCGACCTGGACCACGCCGACGTCTCCCGCGCCGCCCTCAAGGCGCAGCACGATGTCAAGGTCGGTGGAGAGGCCGCGCTGGGCGTCACCGCGCGGTTCGCCCGGTCGGCCGGGGAACAGCAGGAGGCCTGAGTGCAGGGAAGAGTCGTCATCACCCGGGACGGTCGCGGTGCGGCCCGGGGCAGCGGAGTGGTCATCGCGCAGCGCAGGGCCGTCACCGCGGCCCACGTCGTCAAGCACTACGTCCCCGAGATGGCGACCCCTGCCTCCGCCTGCAGCGTCAGCGAGAACTCGACTTCGACCTCTTGCGCCGACCACCCGGACGCGCTCGGCAGATCGCGGATGCTAGCCAGTGCGGCCGTCGTACCGGCACGGATGCCCTGGCGCACGTCCTCCAGCCGATGGAGCAGCCGGTCGGTGAGCTGTTCGGCCGTGGAGATCTGGCTTCCGTCGTCGGGGTTCTGCACGAGGATCGAGACGTCCCACAATGCGTCTTCCGGGGTCGGTGCCGGAGTCGGCGGCTCATCGTCGGTCATGGAGACTCGCTTCCACTGGTCTTCTGGTCTTCCGCTGGTCGGTGACGGACCGCACATGAGCAGGGCCCGTGCTGTGCTTGGGGAAGGGAGTCGATGAGTTACGCGCCGTCCACCGGTGACCACGAGACCGCTGCCGGTGGTCGCGGCGCTGGCGGTGTTGGCGGCGAACGACGGAGCGACGTTTCCTGAAGGAAGCGGGCCGCAGGCTTCGAGCCGCTTCGCGCGGACTGTTCGGGGGCTTCCCCTCAGGGCCCTCTCCGAACTCCCTTTTAGAATCCTCCCTTTGAGAAATCTGCATACCCCTGCCCCCGCCGGTCACACGCGACGCCGTCAGTAGGTCGGTCACGCCCGCGTCGGGCAGTAAAAGACTGAGTGACACGTATGTCGTCCTCGCTTCACGTCACCGGAGGGGGAGGGAGGTCAGGCAGGCGGGAGGGGGCACGGAAGGCCGGGGAGATGGTGGTTGAGACAGCACACCACCGAGAACGAGATCAGGCTCTGGGACTTCGTGTAGTGCACCCAGCAGACGTCTACCCCTCGGGGCAGGGCGTCCATCGCGTACGCGATCTTGTGTTCGAGGGTGACGTAGGCGCGACCACCGTCGTCACGTTCGCCAGGGGGATTCGCCTCGTACGTGCTCTTCAGCCACGTGACGGCGCCCACCACGCGGGTCCAGGTCCGCTCCGTCGCGGTCTGGTTCTGTCGCAGGAGCCAGTGCCCGGTCATGAGGGGCGGCAGCGTCGAGGCGACGAACGCGCGGGTCTGTTCGGAGTTCGGTTCCGCACCCGGACGGCGTAGGGCCTCCTGGCCGTACGCGTCTCTGCTGCCGGTCCACGGACCGTATCCGTGCCAGTGTCCTGACCAGGTCATCTGCGCCCTTCGTTAGGGGAGACAGGCCGGCCCGGAGCATGTCCGGTCCGGCCCTTTACGTGGTGCTTAGTGCTCAGGAAGGGAGCCAGACTAGAGCGTCAGACCTCGGGTCCTGACCCACCCGGCGGCGAAGTCGTCGAGCTCGGGCCCGGTGAAGCGCAGCTCCTTGCCGGCGCCCTCGGGCTTGCTGTCGCGGATCACGAAGGAGGCCTCCGCGCCGGGGAGTGCGGCGAGGCTTACGCAGGTCTCGTGGGGGCCGCCCGCGTTGCCTCCGCAGAAGTCGGCGAAGGTGTCGGCCGCGGGGGCCGACAGGGCATAGAGGTTCCCGTTCATGGGAAAACCCTTTCCGGTGCTGATGTCGCGGAGATTCGGTCTCCGCACCGTCGTGCTCCTGCACCCGCCCGGCTGCCGACCGTCCATGGAGACAGCCGGGCGGGGGTCTGTGGGCTGAACATGCGTGCCGATGAGCAGCGCTGCGAGGCGAGGAGCGCTACTGCTACCTGCCTGACCACACCGCCACCACGATCGACGAGCCGATGATGGCAAGGCAGACGACGTACGCGATCTGCCGGGCCCGCTCGCTCATCGCCCCACGCCTCGACCGGGAACCGGCCGTACGGGCAAAGGAGGCCGGGCCGAGCCCGCAGGCCCCACACTCCCGCCCCTGTTCAGGGCGGCGAGCTTTCGCAGTACCCGGGCCAGGGCTCGGACGTGGGAGTAGACCTCGTGCGACAGCGCCTCCGGGGCGGGAGGGTTGTCGAGGAGGTGAGTGACCTCCAGGAGGAAGCCGCGGTCGGCCCCACTCATCCCCTCCGCTCCGGCCGACGCATGGCCGACGAGGGGGCCCACCCGTCCTCGGAGGGAGACCACCGCGCTGTCGAGCTCCGCGCGCGTGGTCGTACCGAGCCGAAAGGCGAGCACGCGCCGCACCTCCTGCTCCGCATCCGCCTTCCCGTCGGCCGCCACCGCACTCGGGCGGCCCGCGCCGGAGGTGCTGCTTGTCTTCATTACGTCGGTCACCAGGCATCTCCGCTCATGGCCGCTTTTGATCGCGTTCTGTGTAGAGATAACTGCGTGCCGTGCTCATCCCGGTACCGTTGAAGGCAGGCGTAACCGTGAAAGCCATGAATTTCCGGGGAGTTGGTGTGCCCGTGGCACCTGGGAGCAACCGCAACTCAGGCCTTGAGAACCTTCTTGAACAGGCCGGATGGTCCAGGACGCAGCTCGCGAACGCCGTGAATCGCACGGCTGGTGAAGCGGGCATGACGTTGAAGTACGACCAGTCCGCTGTTTCGCACTGGCTCAGCGGCACGCAGCCGCGAGCACAGGTCCGGCCGGTGATCGTCGAAGTGCTCGAACGAAAGCTCGGCCGTCCGGTGACCTACGCCGAAGCGGGCCTGCGCTCGCCGAAGCCGGGCTCGGCAGCGGACTCCGCAGACACCACAGAATCCCTCTTGGACCTCGGAAGGGCTGATATGGACCCCTCAAGGCGCGGAGTTGTCGCAGCGGGCCTGTACTCGGCTGCCCTCGCCGTTCCTCTCTTCGCAGGTGAGGCCTACGCCGAGGAACGGGAACGTTCGGTTCGGCCGACCGGGCGCATCGGTGCGGCAGAGGTGGCGACCGTCCGTACGATGACGGACCGCATCGCGGACATTCTCGATGAGCTCGGCGCCGGACACGCTCGTCCCATGGCCGCCGCGTTCCTTGTCAACACCGTCGCGCCGTACCTGCGCGCTTCCGCGACCGGACCGGTGCGACGCGACATGCTCTCCGCCGCGTCCGACCTGACGTATCTCACCGGCTGGATGGCCATGTACGAGCGGGCCCACGGCCTCGGTCAGCAGTATTACGTGAAGGCGTTGCACCTCGCCCAGGAAGCGTCCGACCACGTGACGTACTGCCGCACGCTGCGCGGCATGAGCCTCCAGGCCTCCAACCTGCGGTACGGCCAAAAGGCCCTGGAGCTCGCCGACTCGGCGGCCGAGGCGGCACCCGACGCCGGCCCGCGCCTGGTGGCTTTCCTCCGCGGGCAGCAGGCTCACGCCTCCGCGATGGTCGGAGATCGCCGCCGGGCCTTCGAGCGGCTGCGTGAGGCCGAAGTGTCGCTCTCCAAAGCCGATTCGAGGCGGGAGTCGATCGGCGGCTACGACCAGGCCGCCTACCAGTTCCACGTGGCCCACGTGCTCTACGAGACACGTGACCTGCCGGGTTCCATCGCAGCTTTGAAGACCTCACTCCGCGTGCAGCTCAAACAGGAGAGGCAGGGGCGACTTCACGCCAACGCGGTCATGGCCCAACGGCAGTTCGAGTTCGGCCACATCGAGGAGGCCTGCACCACGTGGGGCACCTTCCTCGACGACTACGTGGGCCTGTCCTCCGCACGCGGCGACGAGCACTTCGCGACCATGCGCAAGCGCATCGCGCCGTACGGCAAGCTCCGAGCGGCGCGTGAACTTCATGAGCGGTCGCGGCAGGTGGCGGGGATGAAGGGGTAGCCGCTGAGGACACCGATGCCGGCACGCTTCACCCTTTGCTCGCCCGGGAGTTCGTAGTCAGTCACGCAGAAAAGCATGGATCGCGGATGCTATGGCTTTGCCCAGCGGAATCGGCACAGCGTTGCCGATTTGGCGGGCAATATCGGTCTTGGAGCCGCACCACTTGAAGTCGCGCGGGAATCCCTGAATGCGAGCCGCCTCGTAGTGGGTGATGGGGCGCGCATCCGTCGGGTGGAGGTAGCGCCCCTTCTCCGGCTTGAAAAATTCTGTTCGGATGGTGACCGACGGTTCGCCCAAGCGTAGTCGACCCATTACATCCCCGGAGCCCGAGTTGTGATTGTCCCAGCTCGGGGTCGACAAGTAGAAGAGTGAAGTCTTCACGCCCTGGGGTTCCGCTTCGTCGAAGATCTGAATATTTCCCGCCTCATCCGCTGTGAACCACTTCTCGCGGAGATTCTTCCTGTTTCCCCCGGGCGGGATCGCCTTGTATCGGGCGCGCGACAGTGGCTCCGGATTACGACCGAAATGCAGTTGTTGCGTGGTGAAGACACCCAGGACGCGAGTGTTCACATCTTCGACATAGGCCTTGGATTCAGGAAGTTCTGTGCCCAGGGGTTCCCACCGGCGGGTTTCGTCGAAAACCTCATCCACCGCACGCCAGTAGGGCAGCGCCTTCTCGACTCCGTCCAATGCCTGTGACGTTGCGCGGCGGGGCGGTCGGGTGCGGGTCGGTTCGGGATAAGTCATCGTGCGGCCGATTTCGACGTCTCTTCGTACGCCGATGACGATGGCACGCCGCCGAGCCTGCACCGCTTCATAGTCGGCGGCGTTCAGGAGGTACCTCTTGATCTTGCGTTCCACGGAGTCGGACGGAACGTGGCCCGGCGGGTCCACCAAGCGATACTCGGCCAGACGGCCTCCTGTACCTACCTCTTTGAGGAGGTTCTGAAATTCGTCGGACTTGAGGAATCTGTCGACGTTCTCAATGACGAAGATCTTCGGTTTGATCTCCTCGACCACGCGGACGTACTCTTCCCAGAGCCGATTGCGTTCCGTGCCCTTCTTGTTTCGGTTGAGGGCGGAGAACCCTTGACAGGGCGGCCCCCCGACGACGACATCCGCCTCTCGTTCGTCTGCTGCGGGTGTCCAATCCTCGATGTTTCCGAGGTGGACCCGTGCTCCCGGGACGCTCTTGTTTCGACGGCCGGCTCCGAAGTTGACCGCGTAGGTGGCAGCGGCGGAAGTGTCGTGTTCGACGGCCGCCACGCTGCGGAAGTACGGTCCGGCGTTCCTCGGCGCGCCCTCCGGGCGGAACTCATGAAACCCCTGGGTGAAGCCCCCGCACCCCGAAAAAAGATCAAGAACGGTCACGGGCTCGGGGACGAGGGGGCGGGGCGTACGCATGGGGCGATCTTAGCTTCGCAGAGCGGCTGCTACCGCCGCACCGACGGCGTGTGCCAGCGGTGGCGGCATCGCATGCCCGATCTGTCGGTACCTGGACGTCTTGCCGCCCGCGAACTGCCAGTCCGCAGGAATCGACTGGATCAGGGCTGTCTGCTCGACCGTGAGCCTGGGCAGGGCGTCCGAAGGAAAATCTGGACCGGGGGGCATGTCGCCGAGGCTGTTGCCGTTCACGCCGAGGGATTCCCAGGCCCTCTTGCTACCGGTCGGCCCCAGATCGGCTCCGCCTCGTCGGTCCGAGCCCCCTACCAGGGCCGGTGCGATGCGGTCCGCGCGAGCGGACCACCGTTTCGCCCCCGGCCAGCCGTCTGCGGCCATGGTTGCGCCGAGCACCGCACCGACGGTCGGCGGCACGGCGCCGGACGGCTGAGGCCATGAGAACCGGTCACTGTAAGGGTTCTGCAGGGCGACGAGGAAGCCGCTGCGGCGACTCTGCGGGACTCCGAAGTCGGAGGCGTTGAGAACGGCCCAGTGGCACTGATAACCGGCCTGTGTGAGGGTTTCCGCGAGCCATGTCCGGTCCAGCTCGAAGCCGGGGCTCTCGACGAGGTCGGGCACATTCTCGAGGAGAACTACCTTCGGCCTGATGACGAGGGCCAGTTCTACCGTCTTGCTGAGAACCCCGCGTTCGTCGGAGTCGCCGTTCGGGTCCGCTGCCGTCGGCTTCACGCGAGGGAGGCCCGCGCTCAGGAGATCGATTCCGATGACTTCTTGGCGCTCATACACCCGAAAATCGGCGATATCCATGCAGAGAATTTCCCAGTCGGGGCGGTTCTTCTCGATGGTGAAGCATGCGTCCGCTTTGTAGTCGATGAGAAGCACGGGTTCGAAGCCCGCCCTTTCGAGCCCGAGCGCTTGGGCTCCGCACCCGGCGCAGACTTCTACGAACTGCAGTGGGTGATCACGCGCCGGCGCTGTCCGTGTTGTGGCCGATCGCGAGGCTGCCAGAAGCTCTTCCGATCTCGTGGGCTCCGCTGTTCCGGGACGTTGTCCTCGCTGTGCGTCGATCGACTGCTGAGCGACTGCGCGTAGTTCGTCGTCCAGTGCCTCTTCCTCGACGGCGTCGAAGAGAACGAACGGGGCGAGCCTGAGCAGTCTCTTGAGGAAATCGCGGAGGGTCTCACGTTCGTTCAGGCCCTGCAGGTCCAGGCCGTCCCAGACCCGAAGGATCGATCGCACGAGGTGCGGACTGCCACCGAGCGCGGCGCGCCGGGCGTAGATCTGATCGAAGGCGGCTTCACCGAGGATTTTCAAGGCGCCGTACGGTTCCGACGCGTCGGGGGAGCGTACGAGCTGGGCTCGCCACCAGAGACGGCCGAGGACGTGCCTGGTGAGGTCCGTACCGAGAATGCGGTCCTTCGGGGGGTGTGGGTAGCGCCAGAAAGCCACGTCCGGGAGGACGACCAGAGCCAGAAACGCCCAGACGTCACGGGCGGCGGCTTCGGCAGGCACCATACCTGTCTCGGCGTGCAGAAGCGCCGCGAGGGCCAGGTCGAACGCGGCGTTGCGTACACGGTCCGAGTCGTCCGGGAAACCGGCACGTGTGGCCAGTGTCAGGACGCCTTCGCGTAGCTCTCGCAGCCGCTCTGCGGTCACACGGTCGCCGCCTGTGGCCACGTACACCGACGATTCATGCGTGAAGGCCACGCGCTCGGTCAGGTCGGAGATCGACAGCTGTCGGTACTCGGCGAAGAGGGGGGCGGCGCGGTCGGAAAGCAGCCGAGGGTAGAGAAAGCTGATCACAACACCTCGAAGATCTTGACTGCCGCCTGCAGATCCGAGGCGAACAAGGACGGTGACTGGCGTTGGCGCAGGCGAATGTCGGTGATCGGCTGGTCCGGGAAGAGCCTGGCGAAAAGGCTCAGCATCGTTGCGCCGAGAGAGTCTTCGGGATAGTCCGATTCCTCGGAGAAATCTTCATGACTCAGTGAGTGCTCCACCATGAGCCGCGCGGCATCCGCATACACGGCCGAGAGCACGAGGCGATCGATCTGCCGCGGTTTCCCTGCGTTCTCGAAGGCGGTGGCCGTGACGGTGTTGCGTTCGTTGATGAGCAGGAGGAGGGCGCCCATGGTCGCGCTTTCCAAGCTGCCGCTGATTTGCAGATGCCAGGCAGCATCGTCCGGGAAGGAGGTGAGGCCGAAGTCGATGACGGCCATCGGGAATTGCGGAGCGTCCCCCTGGAGACGCAGGGCTCGTCGATCGCTCCAGAGGATGGAGCCTGCCCGCCTGGGGGACGAAGGGCGGGCATCGGGGAGCCGTTCGGCGAGGACGACAGCAGTGTCGAGAACAAGGAGACCACCCAGGTCCGCACCGCGCAGTTCGCAGTCGATCGTCACCGGGACGATGCCCTCTTGCGGCAGTCGCAGATGCTGTGCTGGACCGCTGAGGCCGGATCCGGTGGCTGTCCACACGGCAGACAACAGCAACGGGGCGTCGGCGGTGAGGCCCGACTCCTTGCGTGCCCGGTCCAGGTCAATCCTGACGAGCCTGCGCAGATGGAGGTCCATCCGGTAGTCCCAGTCCGGCAGCGCGTCAGGCACGACGACGTCGCCGTTCGGAGTGACCAAGTGCCAGTCCTCAGCGGAGACGACATCCTCGGAGGGCGTCCGGTACGGGAGAACTCGCCGAGTCATGAGGGCTTCACCGCCTCCACTTTGACCGCGATCTCTGTCATCGTGTCGGGTGCTGGAAGCACGAGCACGCGCCAGAGGGACTCTCCGCCCTCGATCCGGATCTCGGCGGACTCGTGTACGTGCCCATCGCCGTCCTCCCAGCCGACAAGTTCGGGCATGCCAGCACCGATGGGCGGGTCCGTCTCACGTCCTGCCGTGCCTGGCAGAGTGACGGCAAGGTCCGCGCGGACCTGTTGAAGGCCGGGTGCAGGAAGCCGGAAGTTCTGGACGAGAAGCGAAACAGCCCCACGATCCTCGTAGTAGGGGTCACCGACATACTGGACCCGCGGGCGCCTTCTGGGCGTCGACATCCCCTGTGCTCCAGGTGCGTCGGCGGAGAAACTATGGTCCGTATCGTGCCGGCTGTCCGCATCAGTCCTGTCACCAGGGCTCGCCGGACCGGTTGGGTTCCCGTCCGAAGCCGGTCGCACCGTGTCCGGCGGCTCACCGCCACGCTCCTTTCGCCCGTGGCGTGGGGCGGTGGAACCGGGCTTCGAGTAGGCCGTGGCCCCGCCGATGCCCCATGTACCCCCCACCAATCCGGAGAAGAAGGAACTTGCGGCACCCAGGGCGACATCGCTGGATCCGGAACGTGCGGTGCCACCGAGGGAGAGCAGACTTTCCAATGCCTCGCCGATGCGGCGGAAAGTCGTATGAACGAATGTGCTCTCGGGTCTCTCGAGGGATTGAGGGTTCCAGGCGTCGTGTGTGGGAGGCTCGGCTTTGGCGTAGACCTCGTCCATGGAGTCATCCGCTCGGAAGACTCCGGCGTAACCCTGGTTCACACTCGGCGGTTTCGGGCCCGGCCGGTAGGTGACCACCAATTCCGCGGGGCGCATCAGGCATACGTGGTGAACGATGTCCTCGACGCCGACCATGCGGGAAGCATGGCTCGGTTCCAACGGAGGCATGATGCGCTTCTCCAACCCGAGACGCCCGAGGAAGCGTTTGGGAGATTTGCAGGAGAGGCGATCGCCGTCGGAGCCGATCATTCTTTCGTATGCGGCTACGAACATGTTGAGCGGCCGGGTCTGCCGGGGATCAGGCACCGGACGGTTGTCACCGTCGCAGGAGACGGAGAACCGCATGCTTGCGGGCCGACCGCTCGTCGAGATCATCTTCGGCCAGAGGTGCCAGGCGATGGTGTCAGCGAGATAGTCGGCGGCTTCGACGGGCGTGAGGCCGTCCAGCGCCGGATCGATGATGACGACCGTGGTTCCCGACTCCTCCACCCCGAAAGGACGGAGCCCGAGACTTCGAACCGCACGGTCCGCTTCCTGTCCGGTCAGCGGTTCGACGACGCCACCGGAGTTGTCCCCCCACCAATGCCTGCCTGTGTAACGGCGATGTCCGTCCGCCTCTTTCGCACCGTAGCTTTTCCAGAGAGTGCAACCGATGAGCCTGGTCTCGAAGCCGCCTTGTGCCGTGCGGCAACGTGAATGCACCAGGATCGTGCCAGTGTTGGACAGAACGTAAAAGATTCCCTTGCCAAAGCCGTAGGTGCCGCCTCCCAGCGCTGTGTCACGGGGTTCGCCGATGTTACGGATGAAGGACACGAAGTCCCGCTCGGTTGCGAAGGAGTCCGCGCGGGTGGGGCCGCCGAGCCCCCGGGTGCCACGGTCGGACACGGCCATGATGCGGATGGATCCGCGCCTGAGGGCCTCGCGCAGCGGAAAGTTCTCCTGCTGGGAGGGTGCTCCGGCGAGCAGCAGTTCGCGCCAGGCGCCTGCGTGGGCTGGGCTGACGGTGCTCATGTCGATGCGGTAGTCGACGGGGTCGGGATGGTCCGGAATCCGAGCGTCCCAGCTGTTCTGGGCCGACTCGCGTACCAGGATGGTGAGCAGGTCGAGTTCCGGTCGCCCGAGCTGGTTGCGGATCCCCTCGGCGGCGCTCGCGCCCTCCGGGGGATACGGCTGGGAGAACCAGCGGGGCGCTGTCATGCCGGCTCCTGGGTCAGGCGACCGAGCGCGGATTCGACTTGATCGCTGCTCAGTGGGACCGGAGGGTCGCCTGACAAGTCGATCGAGTAAGTGACATCGAGCGCCGATACCGTCACGCCGGCCGAGGCGAGTGCTTCCCCGGTGAGGCCCGGGAAGTCAGGGGTGACCCGGTACCAACGTTCTTCGCCGACGCTGTAGCGAACATCTCGGTAACGGCCGGCATCGGCCGGGCGGTACCCAGCTTCTGCCAGCAGATCGAGGAGTGCTCGCTCGTCGTCGCACAGATCGAGTGCGTGTCGGATCAACTCGGTGAATCCGATGCCGACTTCTGCCGAGACAACCCTCTGAAGACGGATCCAGACGAGCCAAAGAGTTCCCCCGCCAGGGGCTTCCAACTGGTCCAGGCCATGAATTCGAGGCCGTCGTCCTTCGGGGGAAATACTCGTCTTCACCTCGACGGCGGTGACGCCGCCCCAGAAGTCATGACGGTAGCCGCTCGGCCCACGCCACAGGCGATGCGCGCTGGGGTCCTTCTCGAGCAGCCGCTTCAGAACCACCAACTCACCGAAGAGACCCGCGGCCTGCTCGGGTGTGAGCACAGGGCCTTGTGTCCGGAAGAGTGCTTTCCAGCGATCGAGTACGCCGTACAGGGCTTTGACCGGCGACTGGGGCAAACCCCGCGTCGCATCCAGTACATCCACGCACAGCTCAGTGAACAGGTCACCGAAGTCGCCCTGCAGAAGGATGAGGTCGGCATAGTTCTGGTACGTGTCCGCATCTTCGAGAGCACGCTTGCTGAGCCGCAGGACCGGGCCGTCGAGGCTGCTTCGAATCTTCCGGTTCGCGGGTATCGGCACCAGAAGATGCCGGTACCCCTCGTGGTCGACGGCTGCGACCAATGTTCCCTCCTCGGTATCCACCGGCAAGGGAGCGATGCGCAGGCTTCGTTCCGTCGTCGTCTGTTCGGCCTCGAGAGCGTTCCAGTTCTCCTCGACGATCCTCCGGAGTGCCTCGTCGCTCACGCCTCCTCCTGATCGAAGGCGCTGTAGTCCTCCTCCTCGATCGAGACATTGGACAGATCGGCGGAGATGTATCCCTCGACCTCGCTGTCACCATTTCTCGGGGTGGGGAAGACCATGCCGACGCCGATGACATGCTCCTCGGCGTTCAGCGAAGCACGCAGCTTCTTCGTCGGACTGGGCACCGACACTTTGTCGATGGGATACAGGACGAGCAGGCCGGTGTCGGGTAGCTGCTTGCGACGTTCGGCCATGATCTCCTTCTCCGTCAGCTTCGCGGTGTCGCCCGCCAGGTCCACCGCAGCATCACGCCGGCTCATCAGGGTTTTGATGTCGGCGAAATCGGGGGTGGGGTTGGACAGAAGCAGTCGGGCACGGTTGACGCGTCCGACGGTCACCCGGGGGGCGAATGCGAAGTTCCCATCCTGCTTCCCAGGGGTGCCGACGATCGCCACATTCCATCGACGTAGAGAACCGGCCGCGACGCGCTTCTTGATGTACTCGGTGATCAGCTTCCCGTCGTTCTCCGGGGACCGCTCGTGGAAGCGGTAGTTCGAGAGGAATTCGGTGACTACGTCGTGGGGTACATCGCGAAATACGTAGCGGCCGAGGTGCAGTTGCTCATCCACCTGTCGCGTGGTCGCGAGCGACGAGGTGACCAGTTGACGTGAGGCATCAATGTTCCTCTGCAGCCAAGCCGCATCGGTGTGGAAGAAGTGGGTCTGGACTCGTTTGCCGCCGTAGGACGATGCGGCGGTGACGGCAGCACGCATCTTGGCAGCCGCAGTCACACGAAGGGCGGGGTGCGTGCGCAGGCGTACCGCGAAGGTGAGCGGACTCTCCGCCTCCGTCATGTAGACGTCGATGTCGCGACGCATCTCGGTTTCCACCGTGGCCAAATGCCTGAACCACTCCGCCAACTCGTCGGTCATCCAGATGCGCGGCAGATCGGCGTAGCCGTTGCGGAAACCGAACCAGCGTCCCATCTGTAGGAGGGTGTCGTAGGCGGAGACGGCACGGACGAAGTAGCTGACGGAGAGGCCTTCCAACGTCAATCCCCGGGAGAGGGTGTTGCCGCCGACGGCGATCGCTGTGACCGGGCCGTTCTCGTAGTCCAGACGATCTTCGCTGCTAGAGTTGTCCATGATGATCTGGCAGCGGTCGACCACTCCCGCCAGTTCTGAGGCAAGCTGGTCGAAAGTCACCTTGGTCTCGCCGAAGTCCTCGGCGAGTACGCGCGCGGTCTCCTCGTTCCACAGTTCGCGCAGGTCCTGCCGGAAATCCCTGTCCGACAGGGACTGTGCGGTGCGGGCGCGAAGGCGCTCGAGCGGCCCACGGAAGCTGTTGTGCACCGTTGTGTTCACACTGGTGTGAATCAGCATGGTGTTATGGGCGTTTCCGGACTGGCGCACCCGCCGAGCGGCGGTGACCATCCAGAAGTATTGGACGGCGCGGCGCAGCGTGTCGGTGATGACCGGCTCGAAGCCGTCGACCTCGGCGCGTGTGGCCGGGCGGACCGCCGAGATGT
The DNA here is from genome assembly GCF_042723425.1 of Streptomyces sp. NPDC058375. Classification (NCBI taxonomy): domain Bacteria; kingdom Bacillati; phylum Actinomycetota; class Actinomycetes; order Kitasatosporales; family Streptomycetaceae; genus Streptomyces; species Streptomyces sp. NPDC058375. The sequence continues at coordinate 38,636 of NZ_JBHXJG010000008.1, forward strand.
CCGTTTCGGGAACGGAACGGATCATGTCGGACCCGTCATCGACGTCTTCCGGGTCGTCGCCGTCGAGAGCGTAACGTCCGAACAGCACCTCGGTGCCGAAATGGCCCTCCGGCTTGGCCAGGTTGACGACGAAGTCCTTCGGATACAGGTTTTCGGCGCTCGGGTCGATCAGCAGGTTCGCGAATGGCGACGCGGTGTAGCCGACGTAGGCGGACCGGGGGAGGCTTCCCATGATGTTGAGGATCAGGGGGTTGATCGACTTGGTTTCGACAGTCGCCTGGTCGGCCTCGTCGTCGATGATGAGTGCCGGGCAGTCGGCCAGATAGTCCGACGCCTTGTCGAGCCACTTGGCCAATTTGCGAAGGACGGTAGCGTTCTTCTTCACAACGCACAGCACGTGCGTCTTGTTATTTTTTCCGAAGTATGATGCCGGGTTCTCCGTCGGAGTGAAGTCGCGATCGAGGCCGGTCAGCTGCGACCAGAGGGCGGGGTTCGGTTCGACGAGCTGCTGCACGAGGCGGGCCTGCGTCTGGCGGCGGAGGCCGTTGTGGATGCCTGCCAGGACGATGAACAACTTGTATCCGCGGTCAGCCGACTTGGCCATGACCGAGGTGAAGTTGGTTGTTTTGCCGGACTGTACGTGACCGACGACAAGCCCTCGCGTCGAGAACGACTTCTCCTTCGGATGGTTCAACAGTGAGAGGACACGACTCGAGGAATCGTCGAGGCTGCTGATCGCAGGGATGGACCAGCCGTCTTTACGGAGAATCTCGCCCACTGCAGGCCAACACTTGTCCTTGGGCTGCGGTCCGGTGTACCAGGTGACGCGGTTGTCCCGCACGACTGCTCGTGGCTCTTCGAGTTCCTTGATGCGGAGGGCTTGCCGTTCGTGGCGGTCGCGAATCTGTTCCACGATCTCTCTGCTGACGCCGAACTGCTCCAGCCGCTTGACCGCCTCTGCCGGGGGGAACGAGTCCAGCAGTGCCTTGAAGGTGTCGTACATCGCGTCAATTTCATCGGTCATGAGATTCGACCGTTCCCCGTTCTATTCCGCTGAAGGCAACCTGCCGCTACGCTCCGCGCCTGCGGCCGTGGGCGTAGCAGGGAAACGACCGAGGTCGTGTCCCTGTGCGACGTCCACACTCTATTGGGTGAGTGAAGCCTTGATAAGTGAAAGCGGAACCTTTGCGGGGAGCTCTGGTCAGGGGGATCGCGTTGTAACTGGGAGGGCGGCATCGAGCGGACCCCCACAGGGGCCAGGCGTGGGGCAGGCCGATCGCGTCAGCTGAGCTCGGCTGCGATCGATTCCAGTGTGGCTGTGATCCTGCTTGCGGCTGTTGGGGGCGCCTCGTGCTCCCAGAATCGCAGTACAGTCCAGCCTGCCGCAGCCAGATGCTCGGTGGTCTCCCGGTCTCTGGCCATGTTCCGGTCCAGCTTCTCCCGCCACCACTGGGCGTTCGCCTTCGGTTGCGTGGCGTGCTCGGGGCAGCCGTGCCAGAAGCAGCCGTCGATCATCACGGCGACCTTGGCCCGGGTGAAGGCGATGTCGATTGTGCGTCGTGGCATGTCCGGCACTCGGGCGTTCACCCGGAAGCGATAGCCCGCCGCGTGGAGGAGCTTGCGCACCGCGACCTCGGGCGCGGTGTCGCGCCTGGCCTGGCGGCTCATGCGGGCGGACACGCTCGGCGATGAAGGCTTGGCCGTGCTCATTACTTCCAGTGTCCTACGAACTGTCTCGGTGCCGTCGGGGATCGAGGAGTGCGCAGGACAGCCCTGGCAGGGCCGTCCTGCATGGGCTTCACCCCCCGTGGCACCCCCCATAAGCCTCCCCCGACCCGCACCAGCAGGCAGCCGTGCGCGACGGGGGCCACGGGATGGCGCGGCCTCGGGCGGCGAGGGTGGTGGCGTACTGGGGGAGGAGGCCCGGGTCGGACGGGGAGGCGGCCTCCGAGGCGGCGAACGCCTCGTACGAGGGGACCGTGCCCGTCACGATGCCCAGGTTCGGGGTGCCCGTCGCGTGGAGGTCGCGCAGGGACGCCTCCAGGCGGGACAGGTGCGTGGCGTGGTCCACGTACTCCTCGGTCAACGCCGGGTACGCCGTGAGCAGTTCGCGCAGTTCGTTCGCCGGCCAGTGCAGGACGGCCACCGGGAACGGGCGGGAGAGCGCCGTGCGGTAGGTGCCCAGCTCCGCGCGGAGGCGGGTGATCTCGGCCTTCAGCTCGACCGGGTCCGAGGAGCCCAGCGACCACAGGCGCTTCGGGTCGTGCAGTTCGTCCAGGGGGACCGGGGCCGTGTTCAGCTCGCCCGCCAGCTCGTCCCAGGCGTCGTGCTCCAGGCCCATCAGCCGACGCACCCGGTGGCGGCCGGTCAGCAGCGACTGCGTGGCGTACGGGACCTCCTCGCCGGGGGCCAGCAGCAGGGTCAGGGCGGTCGAGAAGAAGTCGTGCGCCGACTCCAGCTCGTCGTGCGCCTCCAGGGTCTCCGCGGCCACCTGCCACGGCGCGGCGTTCAGCGGGCCCGCCGCGCGGATGCCGTCGATGATCGCCCGGGCCTCGGCCTCGTGACCGTACTCCCAGAGGTTGGCCGCTTTCAGGGCCTTGATCAGGTGCGGGTTGTCGACGGTGGCCTCGGGGGCCGCGAGCAGGTCGTCGTAGAGCGTGCTCGCGCGGGCGCGGTCGCCCGCGAGCTCCAGGTGGGCCGCGGCCTGGAGGATCAGCGGTTCGTGGTCCTCGGGGTACTGCGCCGCGGTGCGGAGCAGACGCTCGGCTTCGGTGGTGTGGTCGGCAGGCGTGTCGGGGCGCATGGACCACACGGTACTGCCGGACGGTGACGGCGGGGAGAAGAGGGCGGGGGAGGAGAAGCGGGAGAAGCCTGGAGAGTTGTGAGGTTTGCCCCTACCGTGCGCCCCGAGTCTTCAACGGTGTGCGGTCGGCGCGCCCCGGGTCTTGCGGTGCGCGACCGTGCGTCCCGAGCCATACGGTGCGCGACCGTGCGCCCGGGGTCTTGCGGTGCGCGACCGTGCGTTCCGTGTCCTTACCGTTCGGGAGGGTGACGTCGATGCGGAGGCGGGGCGCTGGGGGGAGGCGTGGGGCGCGGTCGGGCGTGCGTGGCCGTGGCGGCGGTTCGTATCTTCTTGCCCGTGGGCTCTGGGTGTCCGCCGAAGTCGTCGTCACCCTCGGCGTCGTCCTGCTCCTCCTCGTCGTCCATCAGCTCTGGTGGACGACGAGGAGGCCCGCGCCGACGCCGGGCGCACCGTCCAGAGCCTCCAGCGGGAGTGGGACGAGCCCGCCCCCGCGCCCGGCCCGGGTGATGGTGAGGGCGTGCTCGACGAGGGTCCGCGTCCTTCGGCCTCCGGTCGTGGGGCCGACGCCGCGCCCGCCCCGGCCGCCCGGCCCCGTGCCGCCCCCCGCTGGGACCAGGCGTACGCCGTCCTGCGCATCCCCCGGATCGGGCTCACCGCCCCCGTCGCCGAGGGCACCAGCAAGGGCGGGGTGCTCGACCGGGGGTACGTCGGGCACTACACCCGCACCGCGCAGGCCGGGCAGGCCGGGAACTTCGCGCTCGCCGGGCACCGCAACACCCACGGCGAGCCCTTCCGCCGGCTCGACCGGCTGCGGCGTGGTGACCGGGTCACCGTCGAGACCCGGGACGCCGTCTACACGTACACCGTCGACAAGAGCCTCGCACGGACCGCGCCCTCCGACAGCGGGGTCATCGCGCCCGTGCCGCGCAGCAACATCACGACCTCCGCCGGTTACAGCGCGCCCGGCCACTACCTCACCCTGACCACCTGCACCCCCGAGTTCAGCTCCCGCTACCGGCTCGTCGTCTGGGGGAAGCTCACCGCCATGCGTCCCCGATGACGGGAACCCGAAGGCGCCTTCCGATCATCGTGTATAACGAAGAGAGTGCCGTTCGCTCCGATGGACGGGACTTCACACCAGCGGTACGAGGAACTTCACACCAGCGGTACGAGGAACGGGAGGTGCGCATCGTGCGGGACGCCAACGCCCTGCGCCGCGCCTTCGCCCGGCTGCTCCGGCCCGCCGGACTCCTCCTCCTCATCGTCACCGAGATCCTCCTCGCCGAGGGCGGCAGCCTCTCCGCCGCCGTCGCGCTCGCCGCCACCGCAGCGGCCGGTTCCGCCCTCCTCGCCTGCGCCGTCATCAGCGCCCGCTGCGCGCCCCCGGTGCCCCGCACCCGGGTCCGTACAGCCATCAGGGACCGGGAGCGGCGCACCGCGTTCCTCCCGCAACGCGACCCCGACGCCCGGGGACGCACCAGGCCCCGGGCGCCCGGGCACGCCCTCCTGACGGCCGCCGTGTAGGGAATTCCCGCCCCCCGCACGTCTTCTCGTTCCGTGCCGTACGTGCGCCCATGTCCGCGTGCGCACGGTGCACTCGTGACGGGCATCCCCGCGCCGGTCGTCCTGCCGCCGAGCAACCACCCCGTACCTCGTCGCCTTCTGCGGCAGGTACCTCCCGGCACGACGAGACCCCCGGAGGGCTCACCCATGTCCGCCTTCATGTCCGCTTTCGCGAACCTGGTCGGCTCCCTCGCCGACCTGCTCCAGCCGCTCTTCCAGACCGCGTCCACCGCCGCCGCGATCATCCTGTTCACCGCGCTCGTCCGGCTCGCCGTCCACCCCCTCTCGCGGGCCGCCGCACGCGGGCAGAAGGCCCGCAGCCGGCTCCAGCCGCAGATCGCCGAGCTCCGGAAGAAGCACGGCAGGAATCCCGAGCGGATGCAGAAGGCGATCATGGAGCTGCACGCCGCCGAGAAGGTGTCGCCGCTCTCCGGCTGTCTGCCGAGCCTGCTCCAGATGCCCGCGTTCTTCCTGCTCTACCACCTGTTCTCCAGCGGCTCGATCGGCGGCGAGCCCAACGCGCTGCTCAGCCACGATCTGCTCGGCGCACCGCTCGGCGGGCGCTGGCACGACGCGCTCGCGCACGGCGGACCGTTCGGTGGCCAGGGGCTGGTCTACCTGGGACTCTTCGTGATCGTCGCCGCCGTCGCCACGTTCAACTACGGACGCACCAAGCGGCAGATGGCCGCCAGCCCGATGACGCCCGCCGCCGGCCCGGACGGACAGGCCGTGCCCGGCATGGGTGCGATGACGAAGCTCATGCCGCTGATGTCGTTCTTCACGCTCATCACCGTGGCCGTCGTGCCGCTCGCCGCCGCCCTGTACGTCGTCACCACGACCACCTGGACCGCCTTGGAGCGGGCCTGGCTGTACCGCGACATGCCGACCGCCGGTGGCGCCATGGCCACGGCGGCGTAATCGGGCCGGCCGTTGCGCCGGTCCAGTGTGTGAACGAGGTCTTGCGGAGTGATCCGATCTCTTGGACGATCAGCCAAGCCCCTCGGCGGCCGCACCCCGCCGAAGGGCTCTCCACCTCGACCAAGAGGAGTTGGACCGTTGAAGCTGCTTCGAGTCGGTACGGCGGGCGCCGAGCGCCCCGCACTTCTCGACCGCGACGGGACTCTGCGTGATCTGTCGGGGATCGTCCCCGACATCGACGGCGAGCTGCTCGCCGACGCCTCCGCGCTCGCCCGGGTACGGGCGGCCGCCGAGGCCCCCGGTGTGCTGCCCGCCCTGGACGCGACGGGACTGCGGATCGGCCCGCCGCTCGGGCGCATCGGCAAGATCGTGTGCATCGGGCTGAACTACCACGACCACGCCGCCGAGACGGGTGCGGAGATCCCGGCGGAACCGATCCTGTTCTTCAAGGCTCCCGACACCGTCGTCGGGCCCGACGACACGGTGCTCGTACCGCGCGGCAGCCGCAAGACCGACTGGGAGGTCGAGCTCGCCGTCGTCATCGGGCGCACCGCCCGCTACCTGGAGACGGCCGAGGAAGGCCTCGCGCACATCGCCGGGTACGCCACCGCGCACGACGTCTCCGAGCGCGAGTTCCAGATCGAGCGCGGCGGCACCTGGGACAAGGGCAAGAACTGCGAGACGTTCAACCCGCTGGGGCCCTGGCTCGTCACCGCCGACGAGGTGCCCGACCCGCAGGCCCTGCCGCTGCGGCTCTGGGTCAACGGCGAGCTGAAGCAGAACGGCACGACGGCCGAGCAGATCTTCCCGGTCGGCGAGGTCGTCCGCTACCTCAGCCACTTCATGACGCTCTACCCGGGCGATGTGATCAACACCGGTACGCCCGCCGGGGTCGCGATGGGGCAGCCCGAGCCGAAGCCGTACCTGAAGGCGGGCGATGTGGTGGAGCTGGAGGTGGAGGGGCTCGGCCGGCAGCGGCAGGAGCTGAAGGACGCGTAGCCGGGGGGCCGAGGGTAGGGGGGGCGCCGTCGCCCTGTGTACGTACGTGACGGCGCCCCCTTCGCCTACAGCCCTCAGGCCCCCGGCGTCGCCGTGAACTGCTCCAGCGCCTCGACCACCATCGCGTGGTCCTCCGCCTGCGGCAGCCCGGACACCGTGACCGTGCCGATCACGCCCGCGCCCTCCACCGCGATCGGGAACGAACCACCGTGCGCGGCGTACGTGTCCGGGTCCAGGCGCGAGGACTCCTCGAACGTCGTGCCCTTCGCCCGGAACCGGGTGCCGACCAGGTACGAGCTCTCACCGTACCGCTCGACGACCTTGCGCTTGCGGTCGATCCACGCGTCGTTGTCCGCACTCGAACCCGGCAGCGCCGCGTGGAAGAGCTGCTGCGCGCCGCGCCGGATGTCGATCGCGACCGGTGCGTGCCGCTCCCGGGCCAGCGTGACCAGCAGGCTGCCGAGCGCGAACGCGTCGTCGTAGGAGAAGTGCGGGAGGGTGAGCCGACGCTCCTGGGCGATCAGCTCGGAGATGGTGGGGGACGTGGTGGTCATGCGCGCCGCTCCTCTGCTGCGTCGTGGTGCGGTTCGTCGTGGTGGGGGAGAAGGGGGACCGAGACGCCTTCGCGCGCCGAGCGGCGGGCGGCCTCCAGGACGTCGAGGGCCGCGGCCGCCTGGAGCGCGGTGACCGGGTTGTCGCCGGTGCCGCGCACCGCCGCTGCGACGGCGGCGTAGTACGCGGGGTAGTCGCCGGGCAGCGTACGGACCGGGGCACCGCCGCCGGTCAGCGGGGACTCGCCGGAACCGAGGTGGCCCCACAGCTCCTCCGCCTCCTCGCCCCACGGCTCACCGGCCACCGGGCGCAGCCCCTCGCGCAGGGCCGCCTCCTGCGGGTCCAGGCCGTACTTCACATAGCCCGCCGCCGAGCCGAGCACCCGGAAGCGGGGGCCGAGCTGGGCCGTGGTGGCACTGACGTACAGGTGCGAGCGGACCCCGTTCGCATGTGTGATCGCGATGAACGTGTCGTCGTCCGCCGCCGCGCCGGGACGCCGTACGTCGGCCTCGGCGTACACCTGCACCGCTGCTCCGAACAGCACCAGCGCCTGATCGACGACATGGCTGCCCAGGTCGTACAGCAGACCGCCGATCTCCTCCGGGTCGCCCGACTCGCGCCAGCCGCCCTTCGGCTGGGGCCGCCAGCGCTCGAACCGGGACTCGAAGCGCTGCACCTCGCCCAGCTCGCCGTCGGCGATCAGCCCGGCCAGGGTGCGGAAGTCGTTGTCCCAGCGGCGGTTCTGGAAGACCGAGAGCAGCAGTCCGCGCTCCTCGGCGAGAGCGGCCAGCTCGCGCGCCTCGGCGGCGGTCCCGGCGATCGGCTTGTCCACGACGACGGGGAGACCGGCCTTGAGGGCGGCCGTCGCGAGGGAGACGTGCGTCTTGTTCGGGGAGGCGATCACGACCAGGTCCAGCTCGTCGGCGCGCTCCCACAGCTCGTCCGGCGAGGCGGCGAACCGGACCTCCGGATATGCGGCGCGGGCGTCGGCCCGGCGCTCCTCGTTCGACGTGACGACCGTGTCGAGGACCAGGCCCTCGGTCGCGGAGATCAGCGGGGCGTGGAAGACGGAGCCGGCCAGGCCGTAGCCGACGAGGGCGACGCGGAGAGGCGATTCCGGGGCATCGGGGGCGTCGGGGGCGTTGGAGGTCATGCGCTCCACTTAAGCAACGCTGTTGCCAAAGTGCAAGCGTCCGGCACAATGGGGTGGTGAAGAGGAGTGAGCCGTGAACGGGAGCCGGACGAGGGCCCAGGCCGGGGTGAATCTGCCGGCCCTGCGCCACCACAACGCCGCGCTGGTGCTGGACCTGCTGCGGGCGGCCGGGGCGGAGGGCATCAGCCGGCTGGAGCTCGCCGAGGGCACCGGTCTCACCCCGCAGGCCGTCAGCAAGATCACCGCCCGGCTGCGGGAGGACGGGCTCGCCGTCGGCGCGGGCCTGCGCCCCTCCACCGGCGGCAAGCCGCGCACGGTGCTGCGGCTGGTCCCCGACGCCCAGTTCGCCGTGGGCCTGCACCTGGACCGCGACGGGCTCACCGCCGTCCTGGTCGACCTCGCGGGCCGGCCGGTCGCGGTCACCACCGCCCCGCTCGACCTCGGCGCCCCGGCGGAGCAGGTCCTCGCGGACGCGGCCGACGCCGTACGGGACCTGAGCGCGGCCGAACCGCACAAGCCGGTGCTGGGTCTCGGCGTCGCGGTGCCCGGCCCGCTCGACCACCGGGACGGCGTCCTGCACCGGGTCACCGGCTTCCCGCAGTGGGACGGCTACCCGCTGCGCGCCGCCCTGGCCGAACGGACCGGGCTGCCCGTCGCCCTGGACAAGGACACCAACGCCGCCGCCCTCGCTCTCGCCCTGGGCAATACGGGCGGCGGTGACTTCGCCTACCTCCACCTCGGTACGGGGCTGGGCGCCGGCCTCGTCCTCGGCGGCGAGGTGCACCGGGGGGCGCGGACGGGGGCAGGTGAGTTCGGGCACCAGACCCTCCAGCTGGACGGCCCCCCGTGCGGGTGCGGCGGGCGCGGCTGCATCGAGGCCCTGTGCCTGGCGGCCGAGGCGCGCGGGGACCGGGGCGAGGCGGCCCGGGTCCTGGGCACGGGCGCGGCGAACCTGGTCGGCCTGCTCGACATCGACCGGGTGGTCCTGGGCGGCCGGACGGTGGCCGCCGACGAGGACGCGTACGTACGGGGCGTCCGGGCCGTGATCGAGGAGCGGGCCGCCCGGGGCGGCGCTGGCGCGGGCGTGACCGTCACGGTCGCCGGGGGCGGCGACCGACCGGTCGCGGAGGGCGCGGCGCAACTGGTGCTCGCGCCGGTGTTCGGGCGGGCGGGGGAGGGGCGGCGGAGGTAGAGACCTTTCCTGTGGCGGAGGGGCGGAGGGGCGAAGGGGCGGAGTGCAGTCGGGTGATCCTATTAATCGAGTCGGCATGTCGACTCTCTGAGTCCGCGCGCGCGTGATTCCGTCGGAGGCCATCACCGGTGGCCCGCCGCCCTCCCTGGGAGCCCCCGGTCGTCCGCGAGCAGCGAAGGGTGTTCCCCCATGCCCCCTACCTCCGGTGCACGGCCACGTGACGGCCGTACGCTCGCCGCCCTCGGGCTGGCCGCCGGGATCGCGGTGCCCGCCGCGATCCTGGGCGGACCGCAGGCGACCGCCCAGCCCGCCCCGGTGGTCTCCGCCTCCTTAGCCGCAGCCGCGAAGGCGGACGACGAGCAGCCCGTGTGCGGTGACCCGGACGCCAAGGACTTCCCTATCGAGGCCCGGATCCAGGAGGCCCCGGACCGGTACGCCTCCGGTGGCGGCTACGGCACCTGGTTCCTGGACCTCACCAACACCACCGACACGTCCTGCCAGGCCCTGCACCCGGTCCTCGTGCTCGCCGACCGCGACCGCAGGCTGACGTCGGACCAGATCCAGCTGGAGTTCTCCGAGCCCGGCCGCCCCGGGATCGAACACCGGGTTGTGTGGGAGAGCACCGACCGCGACGAGCAGATCGGCGTCTTCGGCGAACCGTTCCCCGGGTTCACCGTCCCCGCCGGAAAGACCGTCTCCGTACGCGTCCGGATGGCCTTCACCTCCGACACCGCCCCCGGCCCGGTCACCGCCCACGCCGCCGTCGTGCAGCGCCGCCACCAGGACAAGGCGAAGGGCGGCGGGCGCGAGGACGGCGAATGGGTGGGTGAGTCGGAGGAGTACCCCTTCGTGATCGTCGACGGCGCCACGGGCGGCATCCGCGAGCCGGAACACCCACGGCCCGAGCGCCCGCAGCCGGAAAGCCCCCGGCCGGAACGTCCCGATCCGGAGCGCACCGCCCCCGACACCGGCACCCGCACCGAACGGCCCGGCGATCCCGACGGCCCCCGTGAGGACGCCGGGACGGGCCAGGACCCGGCCCCGGACGGCGACTCCAGCCCCCGCCCGCCGACCCGCCCGGAAGCCGGGGAAGGGGGCGGGGGTGACCGCGGCGAGGAGAGTCCCGGGCTGCCGGCCCGCGACGGACTGGGCCGCCCGCTCCCCGAACTCGCCCGCACCGGACCGGCGTCGACGGCCTGGACCGGGGCCGCCGCCGGCGCGCTCCTGCTGGCCGGGGCCGCCCTGCTGCGGTACGCCCACCGGGCCCGCCGCGCCGGGGACTGAGCCGGAGGGCCTCGGGGCGGCGGCCCGCCGGAACGCCTGACGGTACGGGGCCGCGGCCCCGTACCGGCCGTTCACCCGCGTCTGCCACCATCGGGCGGTGGACTACCCGAACGACCAGGCACCTGGCGCACCCATCCGCTCCGGCATTCCCGAGCACGGCCGTATCCCGAAGTATTACGCCGTCAAGGCCCGCATCGCGGTCCTGCTGGACGAGCTGGGCGAGGGCGGACTCCTGCCCACCGAGCGGGAGCTCGCCCAGCTGCACGAGGTCTCGCGCGAGACCGTCCGCCAGGCCCTGCGCGAACTCCTCCTGGAGGGGCGGCTGCGCCGGCAGGGGCGCGGCACCGTCGTCGCCGGGCCCAAGCTGGAGCAGCCGCTCTCGCTGGCCAGCTACACCGAAGGCGTCCGCCGCCAGGGCCGGCGGCCCGGCCGTCACCTCATCGGCCTGGACCGCTTTCCCTGCCCCGAGGCGCTCGCCGCCGAGATCGCGGTCGAGCGGGGCGAGCCGGTCTGGCACCTGGAGCGGGTGCTGCTCGCCGACGACGAACGCGTGGGCCTGGAGAGCACGTACGTCGGCGTCGCCCGCGTCCCGGACCTGGACACGGAGTTCGACCCGGACTCCTCCTTCTACGCCTACCTCCGCGACCGCCTCCAGATCGCCTTCGGCGACGCCGACGAGCGCATCGAGACCGTGCTCGCGACCCCTCGCGAGGCCCTGCTCATCGGCACCCCGCCCGCCCTGCCGATGCTCCTGATCCACCGCCTCTCCCGGGACACCGCCGGCCGGCCGCTGGAGCGGGTGCGAACGCTGTTCCGGGGCGACCGGTTCTCCTTCTCCGCGCATCTGAGCGGAGAAGGCTGAGAGCGGAGAGGGGCGGCAGGGCAAACGGTAAGCGGGGGAGCGGCGGACACGGAGTTCTGATCACAAACCGATAACAGGTCTGGTCCAAGCTTGGGGGGCCGTTCACCGTCCCGTCGGCGACCCGACGCGTGCGGGACACCCGTCCCGAGGAGCGTGGCCGTCGTGAGAGTCATCGTCGTAGGAGCCGGCGTGGTGGGAACCATGCACGCCTGGCACGCAGTCAGCCGCGGCCACGAGGTCGTACAGATCGAGCGCGAGAGCGAGGCGCGCGGGGCATCGCTCCGCAATTTCGGACAGATATGGATCAGTGGCCGGGCCGGTGGCGAGGAGCTGGAAACCGCCCTGCGCGCCCGTGAGCTGTGGGAGGAGATCGGGGCGCGGGTGCCCGGGCTCGGCTTCCGGGCCTGCGGTTCGCTCACCCCCCTGCGGACCGCCCGCGAGGTCGCCGTCGCCGAGGCGGCCGCCGTCCGGCCCGACGCGGCGGCGCGCGGCTACAAGCTGCTCACCGCCGACGAGGCCCGGGCGGTCAACCCGGCCCTGCGCGGCGCGTTCACCGCCGCCCTGTGGTGCGAGCGGGACGCGGCCGTCGAGCCCCGCGCCGCCCAACTCGCCCTCAAGCAGGAGCTGCTGGCCTCCGGGCGGTACACCTACCTCGGCGGCCGCGAGGTCCGCGAGGTCGTCGGGACCGCATCGGTGCGCGACGATCACGGCGACGTCCACACCGGCGCCGCCGTCATCCTCGCTACCGGTGCCTGGCTCGGCGGGCTCGTCCGCGAACTCGCCGGGCCCGAGCTGCCCGTACGCCGCGTCCGCCTCCAGATGATGCAGACCGACCCGCTCGGCGAGCCCCTCACCACCTCCGTCGCCGACGCCGACAGCTTCCGCTACTACCCCGCCTACCGGGGCGAGGCGCTGGACGCCCTCAACGCCGGACAGGCCCAGGACCCCGTCGCCGCCGAGCACCGCATGCAGCTCCTCATGGTCCAGCGCCGCGACGGCGGGCTGACCATCGGCGACACCCACGAGTACGAGCACCCCTTCGCCTTCGACACCGTCGAGGAGCCGTACGAGCACCTCACCCGGGTCGTCGAGGACTTCCTCGGTCGCCCACTGCCGCGTATCCGCCACCGCTGGGCAGGCGTCTACGCCCAGTGCACCGACACCGCACGCGTCGTCCACCGCCAGCAGGTGCGCGACGGGGTCTGGCTCGTCACCGGACCCGGCGGGCGCGGCATGACGTGCTCGCCCGCCATCGCCGAAACGACCGCCGACCAACTGGGCTGGTGAACCACATGACTTCCCCGACCGGCATCACCGACATCCCGCGTGACCCCTACAACCTCGTCGTCCTCGACATGGCCGGCACCACCGTCGCCGACGGCGGCCTCGTCGAACAGGCCTTCTCCGCCGCCGCCCAACGCCTCGGCGCACAACCCCAATCCGTCGAGCACGCCCGCCAACTCGCTTACGTACGCGCCACCATGGGCGAGTCCAAGATCTCCGTATTCCGGCACCTGTTCGGTGACGAGGACCGGGCGCAGTACGCCAACACCGCCTTCGAGGAGGCGTACGGGGAACTCGTCGACGGCGGCCGCATCGCCCCGCTCCCCGGTGCCCGCGAGGCCGTCGAACGCCTCGCCGCCGAAGGCCGCACCGTCGTCCTGACCACCGGGTTCGCCCGCACCACCCAGCACGCCATCCTCACCGCCCTCGGCTGGCAGGACCTCGTCCCGCTCACCCTCTGTCCCGCCGACGCGGGCGGCCGGGGCCGGCCCTTCCCGGACATGGTGCTGGCCGCCTTCCTGCGCACGGGCGCGGTGGACGACGTCCGCCGGATCGTGGTGGCCGGCGACACCTCGTACGACATGCTCAGCGGCGTACGCTCGGGCGCCGGGATCGTCGCCGGGGTCCTCACCGGCGCTCACGACAAGGACCAGCTGGCCCGGCACGGCGCGACCCACGTCCTCGGGTCCGTCGCCGAACTGCCCGACCTCATCGCGCGTGCCGAGGCAGCCGGGCTGCCCGCCGCCGCTGCCCGGGCCGAGGCATGAGCGCCCCCGCCCCGGCCCCCGCCCCGGCCCCCGCCACGTCCACCGCGCCCCGCCCCGACCGGTCCGCCCCCGCCGCCCCCAGCGGCATCCGCTTCGACGGCGTCACCGTCGCCTACGGCGGCACCGTCGTCCTCGACCGGCTCGACCTCACCGTCGAACCTGGCGAGGTGATGGCCCTCCTCGGGCCCTCCGGCTCGGGCAAGACCACCGCCCTGCGCGCCGTCGCCGGGTTCGTCCGGCCCGCCGCCGGGCGGGTGTTCCTCGGCGGCCGGGACGTCACCGGCCTGCCCCCGCACCGGCGCGGCATCGGCATGGTCGTCCAGAGTTACGCCCTCTTCCCGCACCTCAAGGTCAAGGACAACGTGGCCTTCGGGCTCAAGGCCCACCGCACCCCCAAGGCCGAGATACCCGGCCGGGTCACCGAGGCCCTCGAACTCGTCGGCATGGCCGCGTACGCCGACCGGCACCCCCGCGAACTCTCCGGCGGACAGCAGCAGCGCGTCGCCATCGCCCGCGCCCTCGCCATCCGGCCCGGCGTCCTGCTCCTGGACGAGCCGCTCTCCGCCCTCGACGCCCGGCTCCGCTCCGGCATGCTCGCCGAACTGGCCCGGCTGCACCGCGAGTTGCCGGACGTCTCCATCCTGTACGTCACCCATGACCAGGTCGAGGCCCTCACCCTCGCGGACCGGATCGCCGTCATGGACCGCTCCCGGCTCCAGGACTGCGGCACCCCCGAGGAGCTCTACCGCCGGCCCCGTACGGAGTTCACCGCCTCGTTCGTCGGCAACGCCAACCTCCTCCCGGTCGTCGTGACCGGTGAAGGGGCCGTCGAACTCGGTGACCGCCCCCTCGCCGTCCCCACCGAGACCGCCGCCCCCGGCGCCACCGCCACCCTCTGCGTCCGGCCGCACCTGGTCGGCCTCGGCGACGGGCCCAACGCGCTCACCGGCAGCGTCACGGAGGTCCAGTGGCGCGGCTCCACCCACCGCGTCCACGCCGACGTCGACGGCCACCGCGTCATGGCCGACCTCCGCGAACTGCGCGAGCCCCCGGCCATCGGCGACCCCGTCACCCTGCACTTCGCGGCCGAGGACGCGGTGCTGCTCCCCGCGGGGGCCGGAGACACGGCGGGGGCCGGAGACACGGCGGGGGCGGGCGATACGGCGGGGGTCGGCCCATGACCTCCTCCGCCACCGCTGCCACCACCGCCTCCGTACCCCGCACTCCCGGCGAACCGGCCCCCGCAGCACCCGCCCACGCCCCCGGCCCCGCCCGGTCCCGTACCGTCCCCGCCTGGGTCTGGGCGCTTCCGCCCGTCGCCGTCCTCGCGCTCGCGTTCCTCTACCCGCTGGCCCTCGTCGTCCAGCAGTCCGTCACCCCGGACGACGGCGGCGGCGTCTCGCTCGACCCGTACGCCGACGTCTTCGCCTCCGAGGTCTTCCGCGACGCGCTCTCCACCACCGTGTGGCTGGCGGTCGGGTCGACCGTGGGCTGCCTGGTCCTCGGCTTCGTCCTCGCGCTGGTCATCGCGTTCGTCCCGTTCCCCGGCGGGAAGGCGGTCGCCCGGTTCGTCGACGTCTTCCTCTCCTTCCCGTCCTTCCTCATCACGCTCGCGCTGCTGTTCATCTACGGCTCGGTCGGGATGGCCAACGGGCTCTGGACCGACGTCACCGGGTCGGCCGACGGGCCCTTCCACTTCCTGACCACCCCCTGGGGTGTCCTGCTCGCCGAGATCACCTACTTCACCCCGTTCGTGATGCGTCCGCTGCTCGCCGCGTTCTCCCAACTCGACACCGGCCAGCTGGAAGTGGCCTCCTCGCTCGGGGCCGGGCCCGTCCGGATCATCCGGCAGGTGATCCTGCCCGAGGCGCTCCCCGCGCTCGCGGCGGGCGGCAGCCTCGTGCTGGTGATGTGCCTCAACGAGTTCGGGATCGTCCTCTTCACCGGGGCGAAGGACGTCACCACGCTGCCGATGCTCGTCTACAGCAAGGTGATCCTGGAGTCGGACTACCCGGCCGCCTGCGTCGTCGCCGTCGTCAACATCGCGATCTCCGTGGGCCTTTACAGCCTCTACCGGGTGGTGAGCCGTCGTGCTGGTGCATAGCCGGGCCGGGAAGTGGGCCACCTGGGCCGTCTTCCTCCTCCTCTTCGTCCCGCTGTTCGCGGTGCCCCTGCTTGTCATCCTCGCCGCGTCCCTCGCCACCAACTGGTCCGGGGCCTTCCCCTCCGGCCCCACCGTCGAGCGCTACGCCGCCGCGACCAGCGGCGACTCCCTCCAGGCGCTCACCACAAGCCTCGCCACCGCTCTCGCCGCGAGCGTGCTGGCCCTCACCCTCGGCGGCTGGGCGGCGCTGGCCGCCGCCTCTCTCCGTACGCGCGGAAAACGGCTCCTGGACGCCCTGTTCATCCTGCCGGTCGCCGTGCCCTCGGTGGTCATCGGGCTCGCGGTGCTGGTCGCCTACAGTCAGCCGCCCGTGCTGCTCAACGGGACGCGGTGGATCGTGATCCTCGCCCACACCGTCCTGGTCACCGCGTTCGCCTACCAGTCGGTCGCCGCCGCCGTACGCCGCCTGGACCCGATGTACGAACAGGCCGCCGCCGGCCTCGGCGCGAGCCCCGCCCGCGTTCTGTGGCGGGTGAAACTGCCGCTCCTGCTGCCCTCGCTCACGTCAGCGGTCGGGCTCTGCTTCGCCCTGTCCATGGGGGAGTTGAGCGCCACGATGATGCTCTACCCACCGGACTGGACCCCGCTGCCGGTGCAGATCTTCGCCGCCACCGACCGGGGCTCGCTCTTCACCGGCGCCGCCCTCGCCGTGGTCCTGATGACGTCGACGCTCCTCGTCCTGGCCGCCGTCTCCCGCATCCGGACCCGCGCCTCCTACCGCTGATCCCCACCATGACCTTCCGGAGAAATCCCATGCGTAACCCTGCCCGCATCCCCGCCCGCACCCTCGCCCTCCCCCTGGCCGGCCTCACCGCCCTCACCCTCACCGCCTGTGGCGGCTCCTCCGCCGCCTCCGACGAGAAGTCCGTCACCGTCTACAGCGCCGACGGCCTCAAGGGCGAGAACGGCGACGGCTGGTACGACAAGGTGTTCAAGGACTTCGAGAAGAAGACCGGCATCGAGGTGAACTACGTCGAGGGCGGCTCCGGCGAGATGGTGCAGCGCGCCACCCGCGAGAAGTCCAACACCCAGGCCGACGTCCTCGTCACCCTGCCGCCCTTCATCCAGCAGGCCGACAAGAAGGGCCTGTTGACCGCGTACGAGCCGAAGGGCGTCGACCAGGTCGACGGCGCCGACCGGGCGGCCGATGGCAAGTGGACCTCCGTCGTGAACAACTACTTCGGCTTCATCCACAACAAGAAGGAGCTGAAGACCCCGCCGCGCACCTGGGAGGAGCTGCTCGACCCCGCGTACAAGGAGAAGGTCCAGTATTCGACGCCCGGTGTCGCGGGCGACGGGACCGCCGTCCTCATCAAGGCGATGCACGACTTCGGCGGCCAGGAGCCGGCCATGGCGTACCTGAAGAAGCTCCAGACCAACAACGTCGGACCCTCCGCCTCCACCGGCAAGCTCGCCCCCAAGGTCGACAAGGGCGAACTCCTCGTCGCCAACGGGGACGTCCAGATGAACTTCGCGCAGTCCAAGGACATGCCCAACCTCTCCATCTGGTTCCCCGCCAAGGGCGACGGGAAGCCCACCAGCTTCGCTCTCCCGTACGCGGCCGGGCTCGTCGCGAAGGCCCCGCACAGCGAGAACGGCAAGAAGCTGCTCGACTTCATGCTCTCCGAGCAGGCCCAGCGCGACGTCAGCGCGGTCGGCGGAGGGTTCGCCGCGCGCAAGGACGTCAAGGCCACCGACGCCAACGCCGTCGAACTGGCCGGGCTGATGGAGGGCGTGGAGATCTTCGAGCCCGACTGGGCGGACATCGGCGCCAACCTCGACACGTACATCGACGCCTGGAAGTCGGCCACCGGAAGCTGACCGGCCACCTTTCCGCCACGGATTCCTGCGAAGGTCTGGACCCGGCCCGTATATCTCGCCAAGGTAACGGGTCTGGTCCATAAGGCAGTTCACGTCCCATCCCCGTTCGGCCCGCCCTCTCCCTGGAGGATCACGTGACCCGGTCCCTGTCGGCGCCCCTCTCCTCGCCCGTCTCCCGACGCTCCGTGCTCGCCACCACCGCAGCCGCGGCCACGGCCGCCGCCGTAGGCCCCCTCGCGGCCGCCGGCCCCGCGTACGCCGCGCCCACGCTCCCGAACGGCACCAGCAAGGACAAGGTGCTCGTCGTCGGCATGGACGGGCTGCGCCACGACGTCATCGCCGCCGCGAACGCCCCGCACCTCAAGTCGATGATGGCGAACGGGACGTACGGCACCTCACTGCTGTACGCCAACCCGATGGCCGCCACCTCCTCGGGCCCCGGCTGGTCGACGATCTCCACCGGCGTCTGGCCCGACAAGCACGGCGTCAAGGAGAATTCCTTCGCCGGGAAGGACTACGCGAAGTACCCCGGCTTCCTCGCCCGCCTCGCCCAGGTCCGCCCCCAGCTCTCCACCTACGCCGCCGTCGACTGGAAGCCCCTGGACGCCCAGGGCACCGTCACCCCGGGGGCCGACGCCAAGCTCGTCCTGGACGGCGACCGCGACGGTTACACCGGCCACGACGCCACGATCGCCGCCGAGACCGAGTCCATCCTCCGGAACCAGAACCCGGACGTGCTCTTCGTCTACTTCGGCCAGACCGACATCGCCGGCCACAACTCCGGTGCCGCCAGCGCCGCCTACCGCCAGGCCATCGACGTCCAGGACGGCTACCTCGGCCGCCTCCTCACCGCGATCCGGGCCCGCCCCTCGTACGCCACCGAGCGCTGGACCGTCATCGTCACCACCGACCACGGCCACACCGACTCCGGCGGCCACGGCGGCAGCGCGATCGAGGAGCGCCGCACCTTCGTCCTCGCCCAGGGCCCCGGCATCGCGGCCGGCGCCAAGCCCACCGACACCCGCCTCGTCGACGTCGCCGCCACCGTCTTCCACCAGCTCGGCATCGCCCCCGACCCCGCCTGGGGCCTGGACGGCAAGCCGATCCAGCAGCGCTCCACCGACCCGTTCGAAGCCCTCTACCCCGCCCTGTCCGCCCGCGTCGACGAGACCGGCATCCCGGCGGGCGTCCTCGGCTGGACCCACACCGCGCCCAGCGGCTGGTCCGTCGTGAACTCCGCGATGGGCACCGGAGGCGTCACCGAGTGGCGCGGCTGGTCCCTCGCCACCGACGAGTTCTGGAGCCGCAGCCAGCGCGACCAGTCCCGGGAGCTGAACGTCCGCTCGCGCGGGATCTTCGCGGTCGCCGACTCCGACGAGTGGGACGACAAGGCGTCCTCAGGACCGTACGACTCCACGCTCGTCACCCCGGCGTACGCCGTCGCGGGCAAGTCCACCGTGACGCTCGGCCTCACCACCCACTACCGGCAGGAGGGCAGCCAGAGCGCCCGGATCCTCGCCTCCTGGAACGGCGGAACGCCCGTCGAGGTGAAGCGCTACACCTCCGACGTGATCTCGCAGCCCCAGAGCCTGACCCTGAACGTCCCGTCCGGGGCCGCCAACGTCAGCTTCCGGTTCCACTACACCGGCAGCAACAACTGGTACTGGGTGATCGACGGGGTCAAGGTCACGACCGGCTAATTATGCTGGGGGTGCCGGGACGGCGTGGTCCGGGCACCCCCAGCACGCAGTGCGTACGGCAGGAGTCCCGACACATGGCAGAGCGCAAGCCCATCACTTCCTGGCTCACCGACATGGACGGTGTCCTCATCCACGAGGGCACCCCCATCCCCGGCGCCGATGCCTTCATCAAGCGGCTGCGGGATTCCGGGCTGCCCTTCCTCGTCCTCACCAACAACTCCATCTACACCGCGCGCGACCTGCACGCCCGGCTCAAGCGCATGGGCCTGGACGTGCCCGTGAAGAACATCTGGACCTCCGCGCTCGCCACCGCCCAGTTCCTCGACGACCAGCGCCCCGGCGGCACGGCGTACGTCATCGGCGAGGCCGGCCTCACCACCGCCCTGCACGACATCGGGTACGTCCTCACCGACCACGACCCGGACTACGTGGTGCTCGGCGAGACCCGGACGTACAGCTTCGAGGCGCTCACCAAGGCGATCCGGCTGATCAACGCGGGCGCCCGCTTCATCTGCACCAACCCCGACGAGACCGGCCCGTCCGCCGAGGGCCCGCTGCCCGCCACCGGCTCCGTCGCCGCCCTCATCACCAAGGCCACCGGCAAGGACCCGTACTTCGCGGGCAAGCCCAACCCCCTGATGATGCGGACCGGGCTGAACGCCATCGGCGCGCACTCCGAGACCAGCGCCATGATCGGCGACCGGATGGACACCGACGTCCTGGCGGGCCTGGAAGCGGGTATGCAGACCTTCCTGGTCCTCACCGGGCTCACCACCGCCGCCGACATCGACCGCTACCCGTTCGGGCCGTCGCACGTCGTCGAGTCCATCGCCGACCTGGTCGACCTCATCGACCTGCCCGACCAGCCCACCGCGGGAGACCGCGACTGACCGGGCTGACCTGCGCGGACCGCATCCGCAGCCGTCCGGGCGCCGGCCCCGGCGTCGCCCGAACGGAGGACTGCGG
>NZ_JBHXJG010000009.1:0-56101 GCF_042723425.1 Streptomyces sp. NPDC058375
GCGCAGGCATGGTGCCCGCGCCGCCCGGCGCGGTGGAGTCAGGAGCAGGAGCTCAGTTCGCAGATGTCGTTGCGGTCGGTGGAGACCTTGAGGTCGTCGTACCAGATGTAGCTGTTGTCGTTGTTCGGGGCGAAGGACGGGGTGGCGCCGCCGGCGAAGCTGGAGAAGTACGCCCGGTCCACCTGGTCGTTGTTGGTGACGAAGCGCAGGCCGTTGACCTGGGCGGCGGACTTCCCGTTGTAGAAGACCTCGACCTCGCCGTCGGGGTTGGCGTTGCCGTTGGTGACGGTGTTGACCTTGACGCGCTGGACGATGTTCACCCACTGGTTCTTGGGCCAGTGGATGTCTGCGCCGTTGTTCTTGAGGACGGCGTAGTCGCCGTACTGGCCCGCGTGGCCCATGTGGTAGTAGTACACGGCTGCCTGGCCGTCGTTCTGTCGCCAGATCATGCGGGAGCTGAAGCCGTTGGTGCCGTCGCAGACCTGACCGCCGGAGCAGGCCTTGCCGCCCGCGAGTCCTGCTCCGACCTTGCCGGCGTACTCGGTGGTGCCCCAGCTGAAGTCGCCGCTGAACTTCACCCAGAAGGACAGGTAGTACTCGCGGTTCTTGGTGAGGGTGAAGGGCGCCTGGGCCCCGGAGTCGGCGGGGCCGATCTTGCCCTTGGGGTAGTGGATGCGCAGGGACTTGGATCCGCTGTGGGCGGGGGTCGTGTTGTCGATGCGGGAGCGGGTCTCCATGCCTTCCTGCCAGGGAGCGTTCCACCCGTCGGCAGCCCACTCGTTGAGCGGGTAGGGGTTTCCGGCGGTGGGGCGCTCGAAGTCGTTCTCCTGGAACGTCGGGGCGGCGGCTTCGGAGTTGGGTCCGGCCGCGGCCTGGGGCGCCAGGAGGGCGGCGGGGACGAGCAGGGCGGTCGCGGCTCCGAGGAGCACGGTTTTCGTCTTCATCGTTCCTCTTCCCGTAAGGGGTGGGGGGATTGCGGTGTGACGTCAGGCGAGCCAGCGCGGCAGGGCACCGGCGATGAACGCGTCCTCCTCTTCGAGCCAGGGGTAGGTGGTGTGCACGCGGTCGATGTCTCGCGCCTGTCCGGGCGAGAGGCCTTCCGCGGGATCGAGGCACCAGATGCCCTTCAGCAGGCCCTGGCGGCGCAGTACTTCGTGGACGCCGGCGACGACTCCGGCGAAGCCGCCGGTCACGTCGTAGACGGCGGCGTTGGCGTCGGTGTCCCCGGCGAGCCGGGCCAGCGCCCGCTGCCGGGCCTGTTCGTCCCCGGCGTCGGCGGCGTGGACGTCGGCGAGCAGCCGGACGGCCGACCGGGTCCAGACGGCCCAGTGGCCGAGCAGCCCGCCCACGAAGCGGCGGACGGCCGGGCCGGTGGGGGTGGTCACGTGGTACGGGGTGAGGAGGTCGGCGACGATCGTGTCGTCGTTGCCGGTGTAGAGGGCGACCTCGGCTCCCCGGTCGGAGTCGGCGATGCCCTGGACCAGTTCCAGCGTGCGGTAGCGGTCGAAGGGGGCGGCCTTGACCGCGACGGTGGACTCCTGGTCGGCGAGCGCCCGCCAGTAGGCGCGGGGCAGTTCGCGCCCGCCGACGGCTTCCTGGAGGTAGAAGCCGATGACGGGGAGGATCTCGCCGACGGCGGCGCTGCGGTCCAGAAGATCGTCGAGCGTGGCGTGCGGGAGCCCGGCGGGCGAGACGAGGACCGCGTCGTAGCCGAGTGCGCGGGCGGTGGCGGCCTCCTCGACGGCCTGATGGACGGGTCCGGCGACTCCGGCGATCCGGAGGAAGGGGCGGCTTGCGGCAGCCGACTCGCTCTCTTCGGCGGCGAGTTCGAGGACGGGCCGGAGGAGTCCGTGGTCGCGGATGGCGAACTGGGTGGTGTGCACGCCCACCGCGACTCCCCCGGCGCCCGCCTCCAGGTAGTAGCGGGTGAGCGCGCGTTGCCGCCGTTCGTCGAGCGTGCGGGCGGCGGTGAGGGCGAGGGGGTGGGCGGGGATGACGGTTCCCCGGTGCAGGAGCGCGGCGGTCTCCGGAGCCATCGAGGTGGACGCAGCCATCAGAACGAACCGTCCCGTCGCTCGAACTTGGTCGGCTTGTCCCAGAGTTGACCGCCCTCGGTGATCCATCGGGCCTGAAGTTCTATGAGTTGGCCGAGGGTGCGGTCCGGGTAGCCGAAAAGGGTGTGGCAGTGCGTGGCGTCGGCGAGCAGGCTGGTGGCGGGCTCCTCGCCGGTGAACTCCGGTACGACGCCGACGTGGTGGGCCAGCCTGGTGGCGAGGGCGCGTACGCCTGCCGTTTCGGGCCCGGTCAGGTTGAGGACGAACGGCTCCGGTGTCGCGGCGTGGCCGACGCCGCGCAGGACGACCTCATTGGCGTACCGCTGCCAGACGACGTTCACCGCGCCCGCCCCGAGGTCGACCGGTTGTCCGGCGAGCAGGGTGCGGGCCAGGTCGGCGAGGACGCCGTAGCGGGGCTCCACCGCGTAGTTGAGGCGGATCAGGGCGACCGGGGTGGACTCGGTGCGGGCGGCGTGGGTGAAGACCTGTTCCCGGCCCCGGCAGGTGACGGCGTAGTCCCCGACGGGGCGGGGTTCGTCGCTCTCGCGCGAACCGCCGGTGACCGGGGCGGTCATTCCGTAGACGTTGCCCGTGGAGAGCCCGACGATGCGGGAGGCCCGGTAGCGGCGGGCCACGAAGGCGGGCAGCACCGTGTTGGTCATCCAGGCCTGTTCCGGCGCGGACGCCGTGCCGAACTTCGCGCCGACCAGGTGGATCACGACCGCCGCGTCCGGGAGGGCGTCCACGGCGGCGGGATCCGACAGATCCGCGACGACGGTGCGAACGCCGAGTTTCTCCAGCCCGGCCCGGCCCCGCGCGTCCGTCCACCGGGACACCGCCAGCACCTGGATGTCGTCCCGGCCCGCCGCGTCCAGCGCCCGGCGGGCCATCGAGGCGATGCCCGCCCCGGTCTTGCCGCCGGCGCCCAGGACCACCACGTCACCGGACCAGGCGGCGGCCTCGGCCACCAGCGCCGGTCCCGGGCGGCCCAGTTCCTCTTCGAGGTCCGGGACGCCGTTCCGGAGTTCCTTCATCGCATTCTCCCGCCCAATTCATTCCTTTAAAAGGAATGAATTTCTGCATTTCTTGACGCTGGGGTTACAAAAGCACCGCCAACTGGTTGACGCAAGAGGTTGATTGCTGCAATCTCCACAGCATGAAATCGGCAGAGGAGAAGGATTCATTCCTTCGTGGCCCCAAATACCTGCAAGCCGCCGAGCGGCTGCGCAGGGAGATCACCAGCGGTTCCTGGGCGCCGGGAACGCAGCTGCCCGTCGAGCGGGAGCTGGCGGACACGCTCGCGGTCAGCATCAACACGCTGCGCCGGGCGGTCAGCGAGCTCGTGGACGAGGGCATCGTTCAACGGCGGCAAGGGGCGGGCACGTTCGTGGCGCCGCCTCCCGAAGCCGAGCCGGAGGGCACCGGGAGCCCCAAGGGCCGCCGTCTGGTCGGCGTGCTCGTCCCGTCGACGACGTACTACTACCCGCGGGTCGTCGAGGGCATCCAGCGGGTGCTGCGGGACGCCGGCGTCGGCGTGCTCCTCGCCTCCTCGAAGTACGACCCGGACATCGAACGCGACGAGGTGCGGGCGATGCTCGACAGCGGCGTGCAGGGAATGTTGCTCGTGCCGAATCTCCATCTGCTGGACGAGCCCCAGCATTACGTGGACGACCTGCGGCAACTCGCCGTGCCGTACGTGCTCGTGGAGCGGCGTCCGGCCGCCCCGGCCCCGGACGATCCCACGTCGTACGTGGCCACGGACCATCCGGGCGGGGTCTGCCTGGCCGTGCGCCACCTACGCTCCCTCGGCCATCGGCGGATCGGTCATCTGGGGCGGCTGCGCACCGGCACGTCCGACGCCGTGGCGCGCGGGTTCGACGAGGCCGCGGCGCTGCTGGACGCCGACGTGGTGGAGGGCGCGGTGGCCCGGGCGGACATCTGGACCCCCGAGGGCATCGCCGACTACGCGCGGCACTGTGCGGACGCGGGGATCACGGCGGTGTTCTGCCACGGCGACCGGGACGCGGCGGCTTTGGTGGTCGCGGCCCGGCGGCACGGCCTGTCCGTCCCCGGAGACCTCGCCGTCGTGGCGTACGACGACGAGGTGACCGAAGTGGGCGACATCCCGCTGACGGCCGTCTCCCCGCCCAAGGAGGAGGTCGGGGCGCTGGCCGCCCAACTGTTGCTGCGCCGCATGGAGTTCGGCCCCGGCGCGGTGTCCCACCGGATCGACGTGCAGCCGCGCCTCATCGTCCGCGCGTCCTGCGGCGCCGCACCACGCGACCGCTGACCGCTTTCCTCTCTCCCGCTGTCCCGTACCTCACCTTTCCTGGAGATCCCTATGCCCCCCGCCCCGTCCGCCGGCCGGTTCCGTATCGGCGTCCTCGGCGCGGGAGGTGTCGGCGCCGCGCATGTACACGCGGCCGCCGGCGCCCCCGACTACGAGATCGCGGCGATCTGCGACACCAACCGTCCCGCGGCCCAGGCGCTCGCCGAGTCCGCCGCCGTGCCGGTCTACAGCGACCACCGGGCGATGTTCGCGGACGCGGTCCTCGACGCGGTCGTGATCGCCGCGCCGCACGCGCTGCACGCCCCGATGGCCGTCGAGGCCGCGCGCGCCGGGCTCCACGTCCTGGTGGAGAAGCCGATGGCCACCACCGCCGAGGACTGCGCGCTGATGTCGGACGCGTGCGAGGCCGCCGGGACGCTGCTGGCGGTCGCCCACGTCATCCACTTCGATCCCGTCGTCCGCGAGGCCCGCGCGATCGTCGCCTCCGGCCGGTACGGACAGCCGCTGCTCATCACGCACCGGCGCTCCTCCCACTACGAACCCGGCTCCCGCCCGCCGTGGTTCTTCGACCGGGCGGTCGCCGGAGGGGGCATCGTCCTCAACGTCGGCACCCACGGCCTGGACCGCATCCAGCTGTTCGCCGGCTCCACCGTCCGCCGTGTGAGCGGGGTCGTGCGGGGCCGCCCCGGACTCGATGTGGAGACCGACGCCCTGGCGCTGGTGGAACTCGACAACGGCATCAACGCGAGCATCGCGCTGACCAGTCGGGGCATGCCGTACTTCGACGAGACCGAAGTCGTGCTCGACGAGGCCACCTTGCGCATATCCGCGACCGAGGGGCTCTTCGTACTCCGCGACGGGCAGGCCACCCACCTCCTCAAAGCCGAGCCTGGCCATCAACAGCAAGCATTCCGAGACCAGTTGGACGGGTTTGTGGCTGCGGCACGCGGCGGACCCGGCCACTATGTCGACGGGGCGTACGGCCGCAGCGTCGTCGCCGCAGCCCTCGCGGTGTACGCCTCCGCCGAGCGGGGACAGCGCGTCGATGTCGCCGCCGAGCGGGTGGCCCGGTGAACCCCCGGGCGTTCAGCACCCTGGGCTGCCCCGGCGCGGACCTGGACGAGGTGGTACGGCTGGCTCGCACCGGGCCCTGCACCGGCGTCGAACTCCGATGCGTGTACGACCAGTTGGTGCACCCCGAGCTGGATCCGGCAGCGGCGGACCGGGTCGTGGAGGCACTGCGCCGGGCGGGCCTGGCGGTGCCGGTCCTCGCCTCGTACGTCCAGGTCGCCGCCGACGAGCCGGACGTGGTCGACCGACTGGCCCGGCACATCGCCCTCGCGGCCCGGCTCGGCGCCGGGCAGGTGCGGGTCTTCGGCGGCGGGGCCGAGCGGCCGGACGGGCGGCGGGAGCGGGCGGTGCGCCATCTGGCCGAGGCCGCGCCGATCGCCGCGGCGGCCGGGGTCGGCATCGCCCTGGAGACCCACGACGTGTTCCTGACGGGCGGCGAGTTGGCCGGGATCCTGAAGGCCGTCGGCTCCCCCGCCGTGGGGGCGGTGTGGGACGCGGTCAACCCGTGGCGGGCGGGCGAGAGCCCGGAGCGCACCGCCGAACTGCTGGGGCCCTGGCTCCGCCACGTACAGCTCAAGGACGTCGCCTCGCCCACCGATCTGCGGCCGGTCCTGCCCGGCCGGGGCGTGCTGCCGCTCGGCGATGTGCTGGCGCAGCTCCGCCGCCTCGATTACGCGGGCTGGATCAGCCTCGAATGGGAGCGCGCCTGGTACCCCGAGGCGGCTCCGCTCGCCGAGGCACTCCCCGCCTTCCACCGCTTCCTCGACGCCGCCTGACGGCACCCGTGCCCGTACCCGCGCCCGCCCCCCTCTCCCTTCCCATTCCCTTCCCATGAAAAGGGGTTCCCCCATGCGTCACTCCTGTCCCACCGTCACCTTTTCCCCCTCGGGTGTCCGCCATGGTTAGCCCGGCGCTCAGCAGACGCGGTCTGCTCTCCGCCGGGCTGTGGACCGCCCTCGCCGGGGCCACCGCCACCGCGTGCGGCGGCGGCTCCGATGCCGGGCACAGCGGTCCCGACGGCCCGCTGACCCTGTGGTCGGCGCTGCGCGGCACGGACACCCTGGTCGCGGCCTGGAACAAGCTGCACCCGGACGAACCTGTCGACTTCTCGCCGATGACCTCGGGGCTCGCGGGCGGCAACGCGAAGCTGTCGAACGCCGCGCGGGCCGGGAACGCGCCGGACGTCGTGACCCTCGTCGACGCCGATCTGCCGTCCTTCGCCATCGACGGCGTCTGTGCGGACATGACCGATCTCGTCACGCCCCGGCTGCGGGAGCGGCTCGGTCCGCAGGCGTGGACCAACGGGGTGCTGGGCGGCCGGACGTACGGCATTCCGGTCGACCTCGGCCCGATGCTGTTCGCCTACCGCGAGGACATCCTGACCCGGCACCGTATCGAACCGCCCACGACCTGGGAGGGGTTCGGGGATGCGGCCCGCCGACTGAAGCGGGACGCGGGCGTCGACCTCGCAACCTTTCACCCCAACGCGTACAACGTTCTGGCCGGGCACGCGATGCAGAGCGGCGGGCAGTGGTTCGCCATCGAGGACGACGCCTGGGTGCTGGACTTCCTCGGTGAACCCAGCCGACAGGTCGCGGAGTTCTGGCAGGGCCTGGTCGACGAGGACGCGCTGATGTTCGCCCCCGGCTCCAGCCAGCAGTGGCTGTCCGCGCTCGCCGGCGGACGGGTCGCCTCGCACCTCGTCGGGCCGTGGGGGCTCGCCGCCCTCGTCCGGTCCGTGCCGGGCACGTCGGGGCGCTGGCGGGTGGCCCCGCTGCCCCGGTGGGAGGGCGGCGAGGACGTCGTGGGGACCGACGGGGTCTCCGTACACGCCATCACCGCCGACAGCAACAAGAAGGAGCGCGCGATGCGGTTCCTGGAGTGGATGACCACCGCGCCTGAAGCGATCACCGCCCGCCTCTCCGGCGGCCGCTCCAGCATCCTGCCCGCCGACGCCAGTCTGGTGGCCAACGCCTCCCGCGAGTTCGACACGGCGTTCTTCGGAGGCCAGGACGTCTACCGACTCGTGGAGCAGCAGGCCGAGTTGCTGCGCACCGGCTGGACGTGGGGGCCGCGCATGCAGGCGACCGCAACCTCGCTGCACCAGGGGCTGGCCCGGCTGGAGTACGGCACCACCATCGCCGAGGCGCTCCGCACCGCCCAATCCGAGACGCTGCCCGACCTGCGCAGCCTGGGTCTTTCCGTGAGGCAAGCATGAGTCGTGAGGCAAGCATGAGTACCGCCACCGGAAGCATGAACACCGCCACCGACTCCCGCCGTGCGCGCCGCCCCCAGCGGCTGGCCGTGGGCACGCTCCTCGGTCCGTTCGGCGTCCTGCTGGTCGCGGTGTTCGTCGTCCCGACCCTGTACGCCGTCTATCTGAGCTTCTTCTCGACCTCGCACAGCGGCCTCGGCTTCGGCAACGCCCACACGTCCTTCGCCGGGCTGCGCAACTACGCCGCCGTCCTGTCCGATCCGAGCTTCGTCCGGGGCGTCGGGATCACCCTGCTCTACGCGGTGGTGTTCATCCCGCTGGTCCTGGTGGGCGCCCTCGCCCTGGCGCTGCTCTTCGACTCGGGTCTGATCCGGGCCAGGCAGCTCACGCAAACCGTGCTGTTCGTGCCGCACGCGGTGCCGGGCATCATCGCCACGGTCATCTGGCTGTACCTCTACACCCCGGGCATATCCCCCGTGCTGGACGCCCTCCACGGCCTCGACATCACGGTCAATTTCCTGGGCCTGACGATGATCGTGCCGTCGCTGGTGAACATCGCGCTGTGGAGCGGTCTCGGCTACACCGCCGTCATCTTCTTCGCCGCGCTCAAGGCCATTCCCCGCGAGCTGATCGAGGCCGCCGCGATGGACGGAGCGGGCCCGGTGCGCACTGCGCTGACCATCAAGGTGCCGCTGGTGCGCTCCACGCTCTCGACGGTGGCGATCTTCACCACCATCGGCGCGCTCCAGCTGTTCACCGAGCCGATGCTGCTGGCGAAGGCCACTCCGCTGATCAGCCCGCGCTACACGCCCAACATGTACATCTTCGACGCGGCGTTCACCCGGAACAACTACGGCCTGGCCTCCGCCGCCTCCGTCCTCCTCCTGATCGTCTGCTGTGCTCTGTCCTTCGCCGTGACCCGTGGTTCGGCCGGTTCGGCGCGGCGGAAGACACGTGTCACCTCTTCGCGAAAGGCGCGCCCGTGAGTACGTCGGTCCGCATGAACCCGCCGGCGTCGAGCACTCCGGACGCCTCCTCGCCCAGCACCCGCCGACCTCCGGCCCGGCCGAGGCGGTCCGGCTGGTACGGCCGGGCGGCGGCCAACCTGGTGGTCGGCGTCAGCGCCCTCTACGCGCTCCTGCCGCTGCTGTGGCTGCTCGTCGCCTCCGCGGTGGACTCGGAGGCGCTGTTCGCCTCCGATTTCTTCGACCTCTCCCACTTCGCGCTGTTCGACAACATCAGCACCCTGCTCGCCCAGGACGACGGGGCCTACCTGCGCTGGTACGGCAACAGCCTGCTGTACGCGGTCGGCGGCGCGGCCGTCGGAGCGCTGATCAGCACCGCCGCCGGCTATGTCTTCGACAAGTTCGAGTTCACCGGGAAACGCCCGCTGTTCGCGCTGATCCTGATATCCGTGATGGTCCCCGCGACGGTGCTCGCCCTGCCGATGTATCTGCTCGCCTCCGACCTGGGCCTCGCCAACACCGTGTGGTCGGTCCTGATCCCGGTGCTGTTCAACCCCTTCGGCGTCTACCTGGCCCGGATGTTCTCCGCCTCCTACGTCCCCGACGAGGTGCTGGAGGCCGCGCGGGTGGACGGGGCGAACGAGCTGCGGAGCTTCTTCTCGGTGGGCCTGAGGATGATCGCCCCCGGCTATGTGACGATCTTCCTGTTCCAGCTCACCGCGATCTGGAACAACTTCTTCCTGCCGCTGGTCATGCTGTCCGACGAGTCGCTCTATCCGCTCAGCCTCGGCCTGTACAGCTGGAACGCCGCCGCCCCCATCAACCCCGACTACTACCCGCTGATGGTGATCGGTTCGCTGCTCGCGCTGCTGCCGCTGGTGATCGCGTTCCTGCTGCTCCAGCGGTACTGGCGGTCGGGGCTCACGGCGGGCAGCGTGAAGTAGGCGCGCCGCCGGGCCCTCACCCACGCCCCTCACCCGTGCGCACCACCCAGGAGGCCGGGCCGCCGCGGCGGGGCCAGAATCGGAGGCGCTGAGCTCCGGGACGCCCCGTGCCCCACCGCGGCGCTCGTCCTCGCGAGCGGAGAGGGCGGACCGATGGCCGGCGGACCTGCACGCCGGGAGCGCACCCCCCGGCGCGAACGTGACAACGTGGCCGTGGAGCGCATGGTCCGCACCCTCGTCCGACGGCGGAAGAAGTCGTTCCGCGAGGACGACGTCACCGTCACCGACCCGCCGAAGGTCCGGCGCGCCGTGACCGCGGCGGCCCTCGGCAACACCATGGAGTGGTTCGACTTCGGGGTCTACGCCTATCTGGCCGGGACGCTCGGCAAGGTCTTCTTCCCCTCCAGCTCGCCGGGCGCCCAGGTGGTGTCGACGTTCGCGACCTTCGCGGCGGCCTTCCTGGTGCGTCCGCTGGGCGGACTGGTCTTCGGACCGCTCGGCGACCGGGTGGGACGACAGAAGGTCCTCGCGCTCACGATGATCATGATGGCGGCGAGCACCTTCGCCGTCGGCTTCCTGCCCACCTACGCGGCGGTCGGTTTCGCCGCTCCGCTGCTGCTCCTGGTCTGCCGCCTGGTGCAGGGTTTCTCCACCGGCGGGGAGTACGCGGGCGCCACGACGTACATCGCGGAGTACGCCCCCGACAAGCGGCGCGGGTTCCTGGGCAGCTGGCTCGACTTCGGCACCTTCGTCGGCTATTCGCTGGGCTCGGGTCTGGTCACCGTGCTCACCGCCGTCCTGGGCACGGACGGGATGACGGACTGGGGCTGGCGCATCCCGTTCTTCGTCGCGGGCCCGATGGGCATCATCGGGCTGTACATGCGGCTGAAGCTGGAGGAGACGCCCGCCTTCCAGAAGGAGGAGGCGTACCAGGCCGCCGAGTCGCGCTCCGGCTCCGGCTCCGGCTCCGGCTCCGGCTCCGGGGACGATCCGGTCGAGGAGGCCCGGCAGTCGGGCAAGGGACGGCTCAAGGAGATCTTCACGAAGCACTGGGAGGCCGTGCTCATCTGCATGGGCCTGGTGCTGCTGTACAACGTCACCAACTACATGGTGACGTCCTATCTCCCCACGTACATGTCCTCCACCCTCGGCGAACCGGAGACCGCCTCGCAACTGCTGGTCCTCGGCACGATGCTGCTGGTGGTGCTGCTCATCACCACCGTGGGCCGGACCTCGGACCGGTGGGGCCGCAGACCCGTGTTCATGGCGGGCAGTCTGGCGCTGATCGCGCTGTCCGCGCCCGCCTTCCTGCTGATCCGGCAGGGCGGGATCCTGCTGCCGGCACTGGGATGCGCGGTGCTCGGTCTGCTGCTGGTCTGCTTCGCGGGGACGGCGGCCTCGACGCTGCCCGCGCTGTTCCCGACCCGGCTGCGGTACGGGGCCCTGTCGATCGCCTTCAACATCTCGGTGTCGCTGTTCGGCGGTACGACCCCGTTGTTCGTCTCCGGTCTGGTGGAGGCCACGGGCAACGAGATGGTGCCCGCGTACTACCTCATGGTGGCCGGGGTGATCGGTCTGGTGGCCACGTTCTTCCTGCACGAGACGGCGGGCCGGCCGCTGCGCGGTTCCGGCCCGATGGTGGAGACGCCCGAGCAGGCCCGGGAGCTGGTGGCGCGGAGCCGGACGGCGGCGGGCCGCCAGGCGCGCGACGTCTGGCTGCGGGCGCGGAACCTGTGGCGGGGTCCGCCGCCCTGAGGGCGTGCGCCGGGCGCGTACGCGGAGAAGCGTCCGCAGTCCCGTAGAAGCGTCTGCGCTCCCGTACGCGCTCAGGCGTCCGGGGCCGCGGGCACCGCCGGCTCGTTGAGCTTCCCGAACGGCACGTGGACGCTCGGGGTGGTGCGCGAGGTGCTCGCCAGGTGGCCCTGCTGGTCGTCGAAGAAGATGTGCGGCTTCAGGATGCCCATGATCCGGCCCTTGTCGATGCCGCCGAGGAAGAACGCGTCGTTGACGGTCACGCCCCACCCCTTGAGGCTCTGCACCGCACGCTCGTGCGCGGGCGCGTTGCGCGCCGTGACGATGGAGACGTGCAGCCGGATCCGGTAGTCGGGGTTCTTGCGGCGCTCCCGCTCCTCGCGCTGCTGGATCCGGTTGACGTTCGCCAGGAAGTCCCGCAGCGGCCCGGCGTCGTGCGGCACCCCTGCGTTGGTGACCTCATGGGCGCGGAACTTCTCGATCCCGCCCTCCTGGAACACCTGCTCCGACGCGTCCGTGGCCAGGACCCCGTCGAAGTCGAAGGAGATCCGCAGGTCGTGGTCGTCAGCGTCGTCCTCGTAGGGAGCGCCCAGGACGTGCCCGGCGGGCAGCCCGGCGGCGACCGCCTCCCGGACGTCCCTCTCGTGCGCCGACAGGAACAGGGACATGTTGAGCGCGGGCATGAACCGGTGAGGTGAGCGGCCCTGCATGAAGATGGCCCGGCTGATGGGCAGTTGGTGGCTCTCGATGGAGCGCATGACCCGCAGCCCGGTGTCGGGGTCGTTCCGGGACAGGACGATGACCTCGACCAGGGGGTCGTTCGCGTCGCCCAGGTCGTTCAGCGACAGCAGGCGGCGGATGAAGGGGAACGCGGTCCCCGGGCGAAGCTGATCGCCCACGTGCTGCTCCTGGTAGGCGCGGTAGCTCTCCTCGCCCTGCTCCCGGAAGACGGCGTCCGACTCGGTCAGGTCGAAGAGAGCGCTGGACGCGATCCCGATGACCAGCCGGTCGGCGAGTTCGTAGTGCACGGCCATTCCTCCGGTCAGCCCTCTGCTGATGCGCCCCCACTATCCCACCGTCGCACGGCTGTTCCCGCACGGGCCGAGTTCTTTACTGGCCGGTAGACATCTATGCGACGCAGGTCACACTCCTCTACGGTCGGGGGCACTGCTCCGGCCCCCTCCACGTCGGTGAGCCGCCGACCGGGCCCGGGCACACCCGTCTCCCGCCCCAGGAGGTCCCATGCCACCCCCCACCGTCCGCCGCTCCCGGCGCAG
Source organism: Streptomyces sp. NPDC058375 (assembly GCF_042723425.1). NCBI lineage: Bacteria > Bacillati > Actinomycetota > Actinomycetes > Kitasatosporales > Streptomycetaceae > Streptomyces > Streptomyces sp. NPDC058375. Next base: position 12,569 of record NZ_JBHXJG010000009.1, read on the forward strand.
GCTTCCCGTCGCGGTCCTCGCCGCCGCCTTGGGAGCGGTCACCCTCGGCGCGCCCTCCCCCGCGTCGGCGTCGAACACCGCCGCCGACGCGGACTACCTCGTCGGGCGCGGCATCGCCGATGTCACGGGCGAGGCCGCCGAGACGGGGATGATGGGCTACTCCAGCTTCGACCAGAAGACCTCGGGCATTCACCAGCGGCAGCGGTCGCGGGCCTTCGTCGTCGTCGACCGGTCGACCGACAAGCGCGTGGTGTACGTCAACGCGGACCTCGCGATGATCTTCCAGTCCGTCCGGCAGGGCGTCATGGCGCGGCTGAAGGAGCGTTACGGCAGTCTGTACGGCGAGGAGAACGTCCTGCTGTCGGCCACCCACACCCACTCGGGGCCCGGCGGATACTCCCACAACGTCGCCTACAACCTCTCCGTCCTCGGCTTCCAGAAGGAGACCTACCGGGCGATCGTCGACGGCATCACCGAATCCGTGGCCGAGGCGCACGCGGACCTGAAGCCCGGCACGATGAGCCTGGGCACCGGCGCCCTCACCAACGCCAGCGTCAACCGCTCCCGGGAGGCGTTCGACCGCAATCCGGCCGCCGACCGGGCGGCGTTCCCCGACGCGATCGACCCGGCGATGACCGTGCTGCGCTTCAAGCAGGGCGAGAAGGACGCGGGCGCGATCAGCTGGTTCGCCACCCACAACACCTCGATCACCAACAAGAACACGCTGATCAGCCCCGACAACAAGGGCTACGCCTCCTACGCCTGGGAGCACGACCACGAGGGCGTCCGCTATCTCGACGTCACTCCGGGGTTCGTCGCGGCCTTCCCCAACACCAACGCGGGCGACATGTCGCCGAACCTCAACCTGAAGCCCGGTTCCGGGCCCACGGAGGACGAGTTCGAGAACGCGCGCATCATCGGCGAGCGCCAGCTCGACAAGGCCCGGGAGATCTACGACGACGCGCGGCCCGTCGCCGGAGGGGTGGACTCCAGGCTCGCCTATGTCGACATGGAGAACGTGACCGTACGCCCGGAGTACACCCCGGACGGCAAGGAGCACCGCACCTGCCCCGCCGTCGTGGGCGCGTCCACGCTCGCGGGCAGCGTCGAGGACGGTCCGGCCATCCCCCTCTTCGAGGAGGGCATGCGCACCCCGATCGCCCCCATCCTCGAAGCGCTGCGCATCGACACCCCGTCCTCGCTCCAGTCCTGCCAGTACCCGAAGGCGAGCCTGATCCCCACGGGCCTGCTGAGCAACGTCCACCCGGTCACCCCGAAGCGGCTCCCCCTGCAGATCATGAAGATCGGCGAGCTGCACCTGGTGGCCGCCCCGGGCGAGTTCACGATCGCCTCGGGCCTGCGCGTACGCCGCACGGTGGCCGAGCAGTTGGGCGTCCCGCTGGACCGCGTCCTGCTCCAGGGGTACGCCAACGCCTACAGCCAGTACGTCACGACGCCGGAGGAGTACGACACCCAGAACTACGAGGGCGGCTCCACGCTGTACGGCCGCTACACGCTGCCCGCCTACCAGCAGGAGTACGACCGGATCGCGGAGTCCCTGCGCGAGGGCACCGCCCTGGAGCGGGGTGCGACGCCGCCGGACGAGTCGGGGCGGCAGTTCACCTTCCAGACGGGGGTCGTGTACGACAACCCGCCCGCGGGCAAGGCGTTCGGCGCGGTCCTGAAGGCGCCTAAGAGCTCGTACGCGCGCGGCTCCACCGCCACCGTCGAGTTCGCCACCGGCCACCCGAAGAACAACGTCCGCCGGGGCTCCACCTTCCTGGAGGTGCAGCGGCTGGAGAACGGCGCCTGGAAGCGGGTGCTGGACGACGGTGACTGGGCGACGACGTACCGCTGGACCCGGCTCAACGGCCTGACCGGCACCTCGAAGGCGACCATCACCTGGGACGTCGCGGCGGACACCGCACCCGGCACCTATCGGATCGTGCACCACGGGGACGCGAAGAGCCTGCTCGGGAAGATCACGCCGTTCACCGGGGCGACCGGGACCTTCACCGTGCAGTAGAGGTGACCGGAACCCCCACCGTGAAGGAGAGGGTCAGGTCGTGCGCGGGGTGGGCTGGAACCAGGCGGGGCCCTCGGTGAGGGCCTGCTTGATCCGGAACAGGGCGAACTCGCCGAGCGGCGGGAGGCCGTCCAGCGGGAACCAGCCCACCTCCAGCGACTCGTCGTCGTTGACCCGCGCCTCGCCGCCGGTCGCCCGGCAGCGGAAGGTGACGTCCAGGTACTGGCAGCGGTCGCCGTTGGCGTACTGCACGGGCTCCAGCGCCTGGGTGAGGACGACCCGCTCGGCCACGCAGTGCACGCCCGTCTCCTCCAGCACCTCGCGCTCAGCGGTCGCCGCCGGCTCCTCCCCCGGTTCGGAGATCCCGCCGATGACCGACCACTTCCCCGTGTCCGCGCGCCGCCCCAGCAGCACGCGGCCCTCGTCATCGAGGACGATGGCCGTCACCCCGGGCAGAAGGAGCAGCTGGTGTCCGGCGGTGGCGCGGATCTCACGGATGAAGTCGGGAGTAGCCATGGATCCGAGCCTACGTGGCCGGATCAGGCGTTACCGCGCGCGGTCCCTCCGGTCCGGCGGGCCCGGACCGCCGAGACGCTCACCCAGCCCAGGCCCGCCAGGGCCAGCAGCGCGATGACGCCCTCGGGCAGCGGGCCCATCCGGGTGGCGGGGGTCAGCGAGGAGCGCAGCGGGACCTCGTCGACGAGGGCGTCGGGGGTGAACATCCCGCTCTTCTCGATGATCGTGCCGTCGGGCCGGATGACCGCGCTGACCCCGCTGGTGACGGGGACGACGACGGCCCGGCCGTGCTCGACGGCTCGCACCTGGGACATGGCCAGCTGCTGGTACGTCATCTCGCTGCGGCCGAACGTCGCGTTGTTGCTCGGCACGGCGATCATCTGGCCGCCGTGGGTGACCGTGTCGCGTACGGCGTCGTCGAAGGCGGCCTCGTAACAGGTCACGAGCCCCACTCTCGTCCCCGCGAGGTCGAAGACGCCGACCTCGGTGCCGGGGACGAACTCGCGCTGCACCCGGTCGACGTCCTCGCTGAAGAAGCGGGCGACCGTGCGCATCGGCATGTACTCGCCGAACGGCTGGATGTGCCGCTTGTCGTAGGTGGCGACGGGGCCCTGACCGGGATCCCACTCGATCAGCGTGTTGCGGAGGCTGTCGGAGCCCTTCTCGACCACCGAGCCGACGACCGTGGGGGCGCCGATCGCCTTGACCGCGTCGTCGATGACCTGGCGGGCGTCCGCGTTGAGATAGGGGTCGAGGTCGGAGGAGTTCTCCGGCCACAGCACGAAGTCGGGCTGCTTCTCCTTGCCCGCCTTCACGTCCTCGGCCAGTTGCGTGGTGCGCCGGGCGTGGTTGTCCAGGACCGCGCGGCGCTGGGCGTTGAAGTCGAGTCCGAGGCGCGGCACGTTGCCCTGGATCGCGGCGACGGTGGCCGTGCCGTTCTCCGCCGAGTCGTCGACCAGGGGCAGCGCGGCGAGGGCCCCGGCGATCGGTACGAGGATGCTCGCGGCGGCTCCGGCGACGGCCGCGCGGGGGACCTTTCCGGTGGACCGGTACGTCATGACCTGCCGCACCGCCTCGTAGAGGCCGAAGCCGCACAGCACGACGGCGAAGGAGAGCAGCGGCGTGCCGCCGAGCGCGGCGAGCGGCAGGAAGGCGCTTTCGGACTGGCCGAAGGCGATCTTGCCCCAGGGGAAACCGCCGAACGGGATCCGGGCGCGGACCGCCTCGTCCAGCGTCCAGACCGCGGCCGCCCACACGGGCCAGTACGCGAGCCGGGTCACGGCGGCGATTCCGAGGCACCCCACGGCGATGAAGAGCCCCTCCGCGGCGGCCAGGGCCAGCCACGGCACCGGGCCGACGTCCTCTCCGGTCCAGTGCAGCAGCGGCAGCATGAATCCGAGGCCCGACAGGAGGCCGAGGCCGAAGGCGGCCCGGAGCCGACGCCCGTGCAGCACCCATCCCAGCAGGGCGAACCCGGGCAGCACGAGCCACCACAGGGGCCGGGGCGGGAAGCTCGCGTAGAGCAGCAGCCCGGACAGCACGGCGGCGGCCGGGCGGAGGAGCCGCCGCGGCAGCCCGGCGGCCCGGGGTGCTGCCGGGGGCGGCGAATCGTCGACGGGGGTCATGGTGGCGCTCACCCGCCGGAGTCTACGGTGGGCGGCTGCGAACGGCGGCGTTGACCTGCGCGGGGCCGGGGGTTGGGCGGCTGTGGGCGGCGGCGTAGACCTGCGCGGGGCCGGGGGTTGGGCGGCTGTGGGCGGCGGCGTAGACCTGCGCGGGGCCGGGGGCTGGGCGGCTGTGGGCGGCGGCGTAGACCTGCGCGGGGCCCGGACGCGGGCGGCCGCGAGCTACGACGTGGGCCTGCGCGGGGCCGGGACACGGGCGGCTCCGGGACGTCTCGCCGCAGCGGAGACCCGGTCACCGGTGGGGCTGCCCGGTCAGTCGCCGGGCCGTTTGCCGGGGGACGGCAGGTGCAGGCGTTGCCGGATGAACCGTACGGCCGTCTCCGCGTCGTCGACCGTGACGGTGAAGGTACGGCCGTCGCCGAGGTGCAGGGCCATGCCCTCCCCCTTGCGGACCACGACGGCGGTGCCCTGTTCGGGGCGCCAGCGGTAGCCCCAGCCGCCCCACTGGCGCGGGTTGATCCGGGGGACGAATTCCGCGCCCGTGACATGGCTGAGCAGGATCCGGCGGCGCGGTAGGCCGGCGTGGCCGCAGCGGACCTCCAGGCTGTCCCCGTCGACCTTGACGGCCACATGGACGAAGGCGAGCGTGCCGAAGAGGATCAGCAGTCCGGCGGCGAGGCAGCCGATCACGGACATGAGCAGCGGGGCGATGCCCGAGGTCCAGGCTCCGTCGACGGCGAGCTCGATGCCGAGCGCCACACAGCCCGCGCCCGCGAGGGCCAGGAGCCACTGGATCCGATTGGTGGCGCGGCCGTTCCACTCCGTGGGCGGCGCCTGGCTCGACCCGTGCCTCGCACTCTCGGGGTGGTCGCTCATATTCAGCAGCGTAGCCGCGTTCCGGGCTCCCGGCCGGGGCTGCGAGGGCCGATCGGGCGAGCTGCCCGGTCGGCCGTACGGTCAGCGGACGGGCGCCCCGGCGGCCAGCATCCGGCCTTCCGCATAGGTCAGCGCGGCGTCCGGGAGGGCGGCGACGCGGCCCGCCTGGAGCACGGTGAGCGCGCCGGAGGGGTCGGCCGTCGGGGCGGGCTCCGCCCCGATCCGGCGCAGCGCCTGGGCGGCGACCGCTCCGGCGGAGGCGTGCAGGGCGAGCGGCGGGCGGCCGGGCCGCTGCACGGCGTCGCGGATGCGGGTCGCGACGAGCTCGTAGTGGGTGCAGCCGAGGACGACGGCCCGTACGCCGGGCGGGGTGAGGGCGGCGGCCGCGGCGACGGCCCGGTCGATCGCGGCCTCGTCGCCGTGCTCGACGGCGTCGGCGAGCCCGGGGCACGGGACCTCGGTGACCTCGGCGGAGCCGCCGAATTCCGCGATCAGTCCGCGCTGGTAGGGGCTGCCGGTGGTGGCCGGGGTGGCCCAGATGGCGACGGAGTCGCCGCCGGCCGCGGCGGGCTTGATCGCGGGGACCGTGCCGATGACCGGCAGGGCGGGCTCCAGCTCGGCGCGGATCGTCGGCAAGGCGTGGACGGAGGCGGTGTTGCAGGCGATGATCAGCGCGTCGGGGCCCTGGGCGGCGGCGGCGCGGGCCACCGCCAGCGCACGGGCGGTGATCTCCTCGGGGGTGCGGGGGCCCCAGGGCATCGAGCCGGGGTCGGAGGAGAGCACCAGCTCGGCGTCGGGCCGCAGGCGGCGCACGGCGGCCGCTGCCGCCAACAGGCCGATTCCGGAGTCCATGAGCGCGATCTTCACCCGGTCACCCTAGCCGACAGCCCTTGCGGACCAGGCTCGGTGGGGCAGACTTCGGCGGATGAGCGCCGTTGCCTGGATCGCCGTGGTTTCGCTGATCGCGTGGGTGTGGCTGCTGCTGGGGCAGGGCTTCTACTGGCGGACGGACCAGCGGCTCCCCCGGCGCACCGACCCGGCGCGCTGGCCGTCGGTGGCGGTGGTGGTGCCGGCCCGCGACGAGGCGGCGATGCTGCCGGTCAGCCTGCCGTCGCTGCTGGTCCAGGACTATCCGGGGGAGGCCGGGATCGTCCTCGTCGACGACTGCAGCAGCGACGGCACCGGGCAGCTGGCCCGGGACCTGGCCGCCCGGTACGGCGGATTGCCGCTGACCGTCGTGACGCCCGGGGAGCCGGAGCGGGGCTGGACGGGCAAGCTCTGGGCTCTGCGGCACGGGATCGCGGTGGCCCGGCGGGACAAGCCGGACTTCCTGCTGCTGACCGACGCGGACATCGCGCACGAGCCGGACAGCCTGCGCGATCTGGTGGCGGCGGCCGGTCCGGGCGGCCCCAACGGCTTCGACCTGGTGTCGCAGATGGCGCGGCTGCGGGTGGAGAGCTTCTGGGAGCGTCTGGTGGTGCCGGCGTTCGTCTACTTCTTCGGGCAGCTCTACCCGTTCCGCCGGGTGAACCGGGCCGGGTCGCGGACGGCCGCGGCGGCGGGCGGCTGCGTTCTGCTGCGTACCGAGGCCGCCGAGCGGGCGCGGATCCCGGACTCGATCCGGCAGGCGGTGATCGACGACGTGTCGCTGGCGCGGGAGGTGCGGCGCGGCGGCGGCCGGATCTGGCTGGGGCTCGCGGAGCGGGTGGACAGCGTGCGGCCGTATCCACGTCTCGCGGATCTGTGGCGGATGGTCGCGCGGAGTGCGTACGCGCAGTTGCGGCACAGCCCGCTGCTGCTGGCGGGGGCGGTGCCGGGGCTGCTGCTCGTCTACGTGGCGCCGCCCGCGACCCTGGCGGCGGGGCTGCTGACGGGCGACGGGGCGGCGGCCTGGGCGGGCGGCGCGGCGTGGGCGGTGATGACGGCGACGTATCTGCCGATGCTGGCGTACTACCGGCAGTCGCCGTGGCTGGGTCCGCTGCTGCCGCTGACGGCGGTGCTGTACCTGCTGATGACGGTGGACTCGGCGGTGCAGCACTACCGGGGGCGGGGCGCGGCCTGGAAGGGCCGTACCTACGCGCGCCCGGAGGCCGCGCCGGACCGGTGACGCCGCCGGGCAGCGGGCGGCCGGTCCGGGCGGGCGCGGCGGGTCACTTGCGGCCGGGCGTCCAGTTCATGCCCCAGCCGTAGGCGGCGTCGATGGAGCGCTGGGGGCTGACGCCCCGGTCCGGGACGAGGTAGCGGGCCTCGCGCTGCACCGTGAGGTCGCCGCCGTTGTTGGTGATCAGGGCGAGGGCGCAGACGGTGGAGGGCACGGTGCACTCGTCGAGGGAGAAGTCGATGGGTGCGCCGTTCTGCGGCTGGAGGGTGACGGTGGCGTGGAGATCGGCGAAACTCCGGGCGCCTTCGTAGATGGTGACGAAGATCAGTACGCGTCGCAGCCGGTTCTTGTGGTCGAGGTTGATGGTCATGTTCTCGCCGGTGGAGAGCGCACCGGTGCGGTCGTCGCCGTCGAGATGGATAAAGGGCGGCTGATTCAGAGAACCGAACGCGTTTCCGAGGGACTGCACAACTCCCTTGCGTCCGTCGGTGAGTTCGTAGAGCGCGCAGAGATCGAGATCGAGATCGGCATGCATGGCGACGGCCCGTCCGAGTTTCGCTCCCCAGCCCTTGAACTGTTTGCGGACTTCCCAGTTGAGGTTGACGCGCAGCGCGCCGGAGGTGCCGCCCTGCTTGGCGAGCGAGACGGACGGTGCGCTCTTGGTCAGCGTGATCTTGGTCAGCCGTACGGGCGCCGGTGCGGACGCCGCTGCGGGCGGGACCACAGGAGCGGCAGGCGCGGGGGCGACCGGCGCGGGAGCCGGTGCGGGGGGCGGCGACGACGGGACGGAAGGGGCCTGCTGCGGTTGCGGCGGTTCGTCGACGGAGATGCCGAAGTCCGTTGCCAGGCCTTCGAGGCCGGAGCTGTAGCCCTGCCCGACCGCCCGGAACTTCCATGCGCCCTGACGGAGGTACAGCTCGCCGAGGATGAACGCGGTCTCGACCGTGGCGTCCGCGCTGTCGAAGCGGGCCAGTTCGGCGCCGCCCGCCGCGTCGATGACCCGTACATGCAGTCCGCTCACCCGGCCGAAGGTGCCGCCGTCGGCCGAGGCCGCGAGGACGATGCGCTCGATCCCGGGCTCGACCTTCCCGAAGTCGACCAGGAGGGTGTCGGTGACGCTGTCGGGGGCGGTCCGCTTGCCCTCGTGCCGGACCGCTCCGGACGCGTGGACCGGCTGGTTGTAGAAGACGAAGTCCGCGTCGTCGCGGACCTTTCCCGCCAGCAGCAGAAGCGCGGAGGTGTCGACGTCCGGGGCGCCCGGTGCGGCGTGCCACCCCAATTCGACGCGCACGGTGCCGGCCGGCACTGGAACGTTGGTCCCTTTTTGCATGGTCATGCTCGCCCCCATCACGAGTCCGGCTGCCCGCAGGCATTTCCCGACAACCTAATCCCCGGCCCGCCGAAGCGTGCCCAGCCGGCCGCGGCCCCTCCCGGCGATCCGCCGGTAACCCCCCGTGAACTCGGCCTTTACACGATCAGTAGACGTCGGTGCGCCCTTTTTTGCCAAGTTCGCTCGCATTGGGGATCACGGTTCACTCACATCGCGGAAAACAACCCTCTTATCGGGCTCCCCTTCCAGCACATCGTGGGCTTAACTTAGGTGGCATGACGTCCCCCCGCTCCACCTTCGGCGGCGGCTACTACGCCGCGTCGTTCCCCGACACTCCGATCTACGACTCCTTGGTCGCGGAGCGGGGAACCCCTCAGATCGCCCCCATCCGGGTGCCTGCCGCGTACGACACCGGCAACAGCTACCTGCCGGCCCTGCCGTCGGCGCTGCCGGCTCTGCCCGCGGCCCCGTCGCAGCAGACCGGCTCCTACGGCTACCCGCAGCAGCAGCCGATGCCGCAGTACCAGCAGGCTCCGGCGCAGCACACGCCGATGCAGCCCGCCCAGCTGCAGCACGCGCCCGCGCCGTACATCCCGCAGCAGCCCTCGGCGGTCCGCGGCTATCCGCAGCAGCCCCAGCCGCAGCGCCCCGCGCCCGCCACCGGGTACGAGTCGATGCGTCCGGCCTCGCCGCGGCCCGCGCCGGCGCAGTCGCCGTACGAGGACTCCTACAACCGGCCGTACCAGAGCCGGGGATACTGAACCGCACCCCCTCCGTACGGCACGGTGCGCCGGGGGACGCACCAGGCAACCTCTGACGGCTGAACGCGGTCTTGGAGGTACGGAGGCCGGGCTCGGCATCTCGACGATCCGCCGCACCACGGGCCCGCCGAGGCAGGCCGCGAGGACACCGATCGACGGGGACGGGGGCACGGGGTGAGGGGGCAGTGGGCACTGCTGCGGGGGCTGCTGCGCGGGCGGGACAATCCGCTGCGCCGTGCCACCGACCGCCGCGAGGGCTGGGTGGCGCTCGGGGCGCTGCTGCTGCTCGTGGTCGGCGCCCCCGCCGCGGGCTGGGCGGGCGGTACGGTCGCCGATGCCGCCCTCCAGCGCTCGGTACGGGCCCAGCACGAGGAGCGTCACCTCGTCGACGCGGTCGTGGTGGGCCGGGCCCCGGGGCGGGAACGGTACGTGGGTGATCCCGAGGGCGGCTCCGAACGGGCGGCGCGTATCTGGGTGGTGGCGTCCTGGCAGGCCCCGGACGGCAGTCCGCGCACCGGAGAGGTGGCCACCGCGTCGGGGCGCGGCGGCCCGGGGTCCTCGCTGCGGATCTGGACGGACGCGGCGGGCCTTCCGGTTTCCCCGCCGATGGACGGGCGCACCGCCCGGTCCCATGCGGTGCTGGCCGGCATCGGTACGTTCCTGCTCGCCGCCGGATGTGTCGAGGCGGGCCGCAGGGTCGTCGTAGGGCGCATGGTGCGGCAGCGGTACGCACGGCTGGACCGGGAGTGGGCCGCGGCGGACGCGGGCTGGGGCAGAGCCGGAACGGGCGGCTGACCACGCTCTCCCCCGCCCGGAGGCGGTCGTCGGCGACATCGCTCCGCCGGGCCGACTCGTCAACTCCCGCCCCTCGCGCGCGCTACGGTGGTCCGACCCCGTCCGCCTCCCCGGCGACGGACGGACCCGAGGCATCGCACAGCACGAGGTGGGGGCACAGCAACGCCATGGCACAGGGCACGGTCCAGGTGACGCACACCGGCACATCGCGATGGCGCCGCCGCACCGGCGAGTACGCCTCCCTCTCCGCGGCCCTGGAGGCGGCGGCCGACGGGGACGTCCTCACCGTCGCACCCGGGACCTACCGGGAGAACCTCGTCCTCCACCGCTCGGTCACGCTGCGCGGCTCCGAGGGCTCGGTCGGCTCCGTGCGGATCGCGCCGGTCGACGGCGTACCGCTGACCGTGCGCGCCTCCGCGGTCGTCCAGGACCTGCACATCGAGGGCCAGGACTCGGCGGCCCCGGCGCTCCTGGTGGAGGACGGCACGGCGGAGCTGACGGACCTGCGGATCGTGACCCGGTCGGCGGCGGGCATCGAGGTGCGCGGCGCGGCCCGGCCCACCGTGCGGCGGTGCACGGTCGACAATCCGGCCGGGGTCGGCATCGCCGTACTGGACGGCGCGGGCGGCGTGTTCGAGGAGTGCGAGATCGTCTCGGCCGGCCAGTCCGGGGTCTCGGTCCGCGACGGCGGACACCCGCGTCTGGACCGCTGCCGGATCCACCACGCGTCCGGGGCGGGCATCGGCGTCACCGGGGAGGGCAGCGGCCTTGAGGCGTTCGGCTGCGAGGTGTACGAGATCAAGGGCAGCGGCATCCAGGTCACGGCCCGCGCCTCGGCCCACCTGACCGACTGCACCGTGCACCGCACGTCGGCGGACGGTGTCACGCTGGACACCGACGCGGTGCTGACGCTCGCCGACTGCGACATCCACGATATTCCGGAGAACGCCGTCGATCTGCGGTCGCGTTCGGTGCTCACGCTGACCCGCTCCACGGTCCGCCGGTTCGGCCGCAACGGGCTCTCGGTCTGGGATCCGGGCACCCGGGTCGACGCCAACCAGTGCGAGATCCACGACAGTACGGGCGACTATCCGGCGGTCTGGGTCAGTGACGGCGCGACGGTGATACTGGACGCCTGCCGGGTGCACGACGTGCCCGACGCACTGTTCGTCCTGGACCGGGGTTCGCGCGCCGACGTGGTGGACAGCGACCTCTCCCAGATCCGTAACACCGCGGTGTCGGTGAGCGACGGGGCCACCGCCCAGCTGGACGACTGCCGGATCCGCGAGGCGTCCACCGGCGCCTGGTTCCGGGACCACGGCAGCGGCGGCACGCTGAACAACTGCACCATCGACGCGGCGCAGACCGGGGTCATCGTCACCAAGGGCGCGGACCCCACCATCGAGCGCTGCACGGTCACCTCGCCGGCCGAAGCGGGGTTCTACGTCTCGGCCGAGGGCCGGGGCACCTTCGACGGCTGCCGGGTGACCGGCAGCGAGGGCTACGGCTTCCACATCATGGACGGCTGCCGCACCACGCTGACCCGGTGCCGTACCGAGCGGTGCGCGCGGGGAGGTTACGAGTTCCCCGACGGCGAGACCGGTTCCGCGACCGGACCGGTGGCCAAGGACTGCACGAGCGACGAGAGCGGTCTGCGTACGGCTCCGGCTCCGGCCCCCGCGGTGCTGACGGCCACCCCGTCGACCCCCGGCCTGCTCACCGCGATGCCCGGCCGGCGGCCCGCGGAACCCGAGCCGTCTGCCCCGGCCGCCGAGCCGGCCCGGGACTCCTCGGCCGTCCTCGGTGAACTGGACGCGCTGGTGGGGCTGGAGAGCGTCAAGCGGGAGGTGCGGGCGCTCACGGACATGATCGAGGTGGGCCGCCGCCGTCAGGAGGCCGGGCTCAAGGCCGCGTCCGTCCGCCGGCACCTCGTCTTCACCGGCTCCCCCGGTACGGGCAAGACCACGGTCGCCCGGCTGTACGGGGAGATCCTGGCGTCGCTCGGGGTGCTGGAGCGCGGCCATCTGGTCGAGGTGTCCCGGGTCGACCTGGTCGGCGAGCACATCGGCTCGACGGCGATCCGGACCCAGGAGGCGTTCGACCGGGCGCGCGGCGGGGTGCTGTTCGTCGACGAGGCGTACGCCCTGTCCCCCGAGGACTCCGGCCGGGACTTCGGGCGTGAGGCCATCGACACCCTGGTGAAGCTGATGGAGGACCACCGGGACGCGGTCGTGGTGATCGTCGCGGGCTACACCCATGAGATGGAGCGGTTCCTCACCGTCAACCCCGGGGTGGCCTCGCGGTTCTCCCGGACCATCACCTTCGGCGACTACGCCCCGGAGGAGCTGCTGCGGATCGTCGAGCAGCAGGCCGAGGAGCATGAGTACAGCCTGGCGGAGGGGACCGGGGAGGCGCTCCTGAAGCACTTCACGCTACTCCCCAAGGGCCCCGCCTTCGGCAACGGCCGCACCGCCCGCCAGACCTTCGAGTCGATGGTGGAGCGGCACGCGGGCCGGGTCGCCCAGCTCGCCGAGACGAGCACGGACGACCTGACCCTCCTCTACCCGGAGGACCTCCCCGAACTGCCCTTCTGAGTCCGTGCCTCCACCTGCCGGGGGACGAGCGGGCCCAGCTCCTCCAGGAGGTCGGCGCGCGCGTCGGCGAAGGCCGGGTCGGCCTGGTAGTCGGAGTGCCCGAGGATCGGTTCGGGCAGCGGGAGCTTCGTGGTCCGCCCGTAGGCCAGTGGGTCCTTCAAGGGGCCCCGGTCGACGCCCGGGTCGGGGTCGGCACAGATGCGGACGGGGCCGCCGATCGGGTCGGTGTGCCGCCACAGATTGCGCCAGCAGTGCACCGAGCGGTGCAGCCCGAGCAGCGGCTCCGGGCCGAAGTAGGCCGGGAACCACCGCCCGTACAGCCGCTCCAGGGGCGAGCCGTAGGTGAGCAGCGCGACCCGGCGGCGGGTGGCGTCGGGCAGTTGCCAGACGGCGGACGCGGCGAGCACGCTGCCCTGCGAGTGGCCGGAGATGACGAGCCGGCCCCGGGGTGCGGTCGTCGTCCAGGCGGACATCCGGGAAGCGAGGTCGGGGACGGCGCGCTCGGCGTAGCACGGGGGCGCGAAGGGATGGGCGGCGCGCGGCCAGAAGGTGCCCACGTCCCAGAGGATGCCGATGGTGCGGCGGGCCGAGGCGTCCTTGTAGGCGCGGCGGCCGCCGGCGACGAAGAGTATGAAGCCGAAGCCGATCAGCCAGGAGCCGGTGGACTGCGCGGCGTCGGCGAACGATTCCAGGAGCGGTCCCGTCCCGTCGGCGGCCCGGCCCGGCACCTGGTCGCTGTGCCAGGAGCCGGCGATCGCGCCCGCCCCGAGCAGCAGGGTCGCGGCGGAGACCACGCCGAGGATCCAGGGGGCGGAGTCGGTGAGGGCGGCGGTCGCGCGGATCCGGGCGATACGGCGGGTGCGGCCCTCGTCGGGCGGTTCGGGGGCGTACTCCGCCTCGATGACCGGGCCGAGGCGGCGGGCGGTGCGCGCGGTGCGGACGACCAGCACCAGGACGGGGACGAGCAGGAGCAGCAGGAGCACCGGGATGACGGAGGCCTGCCAGCTGAGCAGGACCGGCGGCCCGGCGATGTCGGTGTTGTGGCCCATGCCCGGGGTGCCGGGCCCGTCCAGCCAGTCGGCGACGCGCTGGGCCACCCCGCCGGTCATCACCCCGCCGAGGGCGCAGGCGAGCATCGCGACGGCGGGGCCGCCGAGTCCGTGCAGGATGGTGCGGGGTTCGGGGGTGCGCCGGTAGAGGCTCCAGGCGACCAGGGCCAGGCAGATGATCAGGAGGCCCTGGCCGACGTTGAGGAGCCGGAAGGCGGCCTCGCCCGGCAGGCTGCCCGAGGACTGCCAGTCGGGGCGCGACAGGGACGCGTACAGCATGGCGAGGCCGAGCAGAGCCAGTGCGGAACCGGGCAGATAGCTGATCAGGGCGGCGTCCAGGCGGGTGTCGCGGGTCCGTTCGCTGCGGCCCCGGCGGCAGACGACCCAGACGACGACGAGCGCGCACAGCACGATGCCGCCTTCGACGGCCGCGCCGATGAACCGTAGCACCGGTCCTTCGGCGCCCCGGTCGTGTCGTGCGGCGGCGCCGGCGACGGCCGCGGCGACGGTCAGGAACCCGGCCGCCGTGTGGGCGGCGCGGAGCCGGGCGACGAGCCGGCGGCCGTACCAGAAGCCGGGCCTGCCGAGCGGGGGGCGGGCCGGGACGGCCGGGCGCGGGCACCCGCCGGCGTCCGGGTCGGGTGCGGCCGGGCCGTGGGCCGCCTCCGTCCCGAAAGGGTCGTCCGCGTCGAAATCCTGCTCATCCAGCGGGCGTTGCGACTCGTACGCGCTCCAGGTCCGGTTGGACAGGTACCACAGGAGTCCCACCAGGGCCGCGGGCACGACGGCGGCCAGCGCGAGGCGGCGGCCGGGCTGGGACCACCAGCCGCCCTGACGCTCCGACAGGAAGCCGAGCCAGGAGCGGCGTTCGGCGCAGGCCTCGGCGCCCGCGCACTGCCAGGCCAGCAGGTCCAGGGCGACTTCACAGGCGGCCGCGGTGAGCAGCACGGTGAGGCTGAGCGCGAGAAGCCGCACCAGGACGCCGTACAGCCGGACCGCGCGGGTGCGACCGGTGGCGGTGGGGCGCATCCAGTGGGCGAGGTTGACCACCATGAACGGCAGGAGGAGCAGCCACAGCGCCCGGGAGCCGTTGCCGGAGGTGAGGCCGGACCAGCAGTACGCCTCGGCGACGGGCTCGTCCCGGTAGCGCTCGGGGTGCTTCTCGCCGTGGGCGTCGTCGGTGCGCCGGTACACGGCGGCCGTCTCGTCGCCGGTGACCCGGACGGTACGGGGGTCGCCCAGCATCTCCTGCGGGGTGGCGCCGCCGACGCCGTGGACGAGCAGTTCCAGTGCGGTCCCGGTGTGCTGCGAGGACGGGGAGGGAGGCGGGGAGGACGGGGGTGGGACGGCGGCAGGAGCCAACGGAGAACTCTCTCTCGGGGCGCCGGCCTCACGGCCGGCGAAGACGTGCACAGGAGCGGGTCCGGGGGGCCAGGGGGCTTTGGGCGTGACGCCCGCCGGTGGCCCGGACCCAGAATTCCGGGCGCGGGGCGGGTGTGTGAGCGGTCTTACGGAATCTCCCCAGGTGATACGCGGGACATGCGTGCGTGGCAGGATGGGCGTGTCGCGCAGAGGGCTGCGGACCGTACGGCAGAGGGAAGGACCGGACCCGGCGTTGAGCGAGAACCAGAACCTGCTCGCGGAGCAGCGCCGTGCGCTGATCCTCGACGAGGTGCGCAGGCGTGGCGGGGTCCGGGTCAACGAGTTGACCCGCAAGCTGAACGTCTCCGACATGACGATCCGCCGGGATCTGGACGCGCTGGCCCGCCAGGGCGTCATCGAGAAGGTCCACGGCGGTGCGGTCCCGGTCGTCGAGGCGAGTACGCACGAGCCCGGGTTCGAGGCGAAGTCGGCGCTGGAGCTGAGCGCCAAGGAGGACATCGCGCGGGCGGCGGCGGCGCTGGCGGTGCCCGGCAGCGCGATCGCGCTCTCGGGCGGGACGACGACGTTCGCGCTGGCCCGGCATCTGCTGGACGTGCCGGATCTGACGGTGGTGACCAACTCGGTGCGGGTGGCCGACGTGTTCCACGACGCGCAACGTCCGGCCGGGGGGCGCGGTGCGCGGCCCGGGGCGGCGACGGTGGTGCTGACGGGCGGGGTGCGCACTCCCTCGGACTCGCTGGTCGGGCCGGTCGCGGACCGGGCCATCGGCTCCCTTCACTTCGATGTGCTGTTCCTCGGCGTGCACGGGATCTCGGCCGAGGCGGGGCTCTCGACGCCCAATCTCGCGGAGGCGGAGACCAATCGCCGTTTCGTCCGGGCGGCGCGCCGGATCGTGGTCGTGGCCGACCACACCAAGTGGGGCACGGTGGGCCTGAGTTCCTTCGCCGCGCTGGAGGAGGTCGACACGTTCGTCACGGACGCGGGCCTGGCTCCGGAGCTGCGTGCGGAGATCGAGGAGCATCTGCCGGGTCTGCTGGTGGCGGGCGACGCTCCCGCCGAGACCGCCGACGCCCCGCCCGCCACCGAGGGCTGACGCGGATTCCGCTCGGCTCGCGGCGTGCGGGACAGGCCCTAGGATCGGGCTGTGGCCGTCTTCCGGATCGAGCGCTTCTCCCCTCTCCCCGCAGCCGAGGCCTGGCGCCGGGTGACCGACTGGGAACGGCACGCCGCGCAGGTGCCGTTGACCGCGATCTCCGTCCCGACCGGGCTTCCATCTCAACTCGGCACGGTCTTCGTGGCCCGTACGGGACTGGGCCCGCTGGCGTTCGACGACCCGATGGAAGTGGTGCGGTGGACACCGCCCTCCGGGGGCCGGGCCGGGGTCTGCCGCCTGGAGAAGCGGGGCTCCGTGGTGCTGGGCCGGGCCTCGATCGACGTGCTGCCCACGGATTCCGGTTCCCATGTGGTCTGGGTCGAGGAGCTGCGGGTGCGGCTGGTTCCCCGGTTCGGTGACCCGCTGCTCGCCTCCGCCGGGCGGCGGATGTTCGGCAAGGTCCTGGACGCCCTGCTCGCCTCCCCCGGCGACGCTCACGGGTGAGGCGGGGGCCTGCGGAAGCGGGCCCGCACGGGTGGAGGGACACGCGCCGCGCAGGGGTGATGTGACCGTCACACGATTGACTCGTTTGTCGGTATGACATCCCGCCACGGCCCCGGAAGGCACCCATTTCATGCCGATCCATCAACCGCAGCAGCAGACCGACGTACAGAGCGACCGCACGGGCGTGCGGCAGGCCGAGGCCGCCCTCGTGGAGCACTACCCGCGCCTGGTGCGGCTCGCCTATGTCGTCCTGCCGCCGGCGCTCGGCCGGCACCACCGGGTCCTGACCGCCCACTCCGTCGTCCAGCGGGCCCTGCCCGCTGCCGGGAGCAAGGCGTCGGGCCCGCGCGTTCCGGCCCAGTCCCGCCGGACCGGCCCTCCGGCGGGTGTGGAGGGCTCCTCGGCGGACCGGAGCCCCGCGCACCCGGCGTACGGGTGGGTGCGGCTGCGGGTGCTGCGGGCGGCGCTGGCCCACGAACGCCGGCCCCGCTGGTGGCCCGGGCGGCTCCCGGCGCCGGCCGCGCTGCGTTTGGGCGTGCCGGTGGTGTGGGGGCTGCGGCTCTTCCCCCGGGCGGGCGGCGTCGACGAACTGGCCCTGGACCGGGCGCTGTCGGCGGTGGACGGACCGGTCAGAGCGGCGTTCGCGTTGCAGCTGCTGGAGGGGCTCGAAGAGACCGGGGTCCGGGAGTTGCTGGCCGAAGCGGCGGTGGCGGATCCGGCGGACGCGGTGCGCCGGGCGGCCCGGCTGGGGCGGCCGGACCGGGCCGGGGCGCAGGCGATGCTCAGGTCCGGCGAGTTCGACCCGTGCACGGTCCAGACCCGCCCGAGCGATCTGCTGCGGCGCAGGCATCGGGTGCGGGCGACGGCGGTGGCCGCGGCGCTGTGCGTGCTGGCGGGGGGCCTGGCGGTCGCCGTCGATCAGGAGGCGCGGGGCGGGGGCGAGGACCGGGCCCCGGCGGGGGTGTTCGCGCCGGTGCTCGATCCGGCGGAGCTGATGCGGACGGCGGCGGAGCGGTGGGCGGACACCTCGCGCGTCGACTTCACCGCCTGGCCGGCCAGGGGCGGGCGCACGGACGACGACGGGCTGCTGGGCCGGGCGCTGCGGGCCTGGGCGGAGCCTGGGGAGTCGGTCCGGGTCTCCACCACGCCGGGCACGGCGGTGGTACCGCCCGCCGAGCCGCCCCGACTGCTGTTCGCGGGTGAGGTGGACGGAGCGGTGGTGGTGCTGTTCCACGACAGCGCCGACCGGGTCGTGCGGTACGCGGAGCCGCTGTCCGGGTCCGGCGGGGCGGCGCTCGACTTCGCCCGGACCGACGACGCGGACGTGACGACGGGTGCGGCGGTCGTCGTCAGCCGTACGGGCGACGGCGCGCGGTTCCTGCTCGCCCCCTGGATCGACTTGTCGACCACCCGGGACCTGCTCGCGCCGGACACGCCCGGGCGGCCGCTGGAGGTGGGCCCGGACGGGGTCACCGCCACCGTGCCCCGGCCCGCCGCGGGCGGCGCGTGCGAGACGTGGCCGGTGCTCCAGCTGCGGTCCTCCGAGCGGATCGTGGAGAAGCACGCCTTCCTGGTGACGGACCTGGGCGATCTGGCCCCCGCGCATCTGACGTACACGCCGGCGCCCGGGCGGGGCGCGCCGGCCCGGCAGCCGCGTGAGGCGACGAGCACCGAGGCGCTGCTCGCCTGGGCGCGTACGGCGTGTTCCCTGCGGACCCTGGCGGGCTCCGGCGTGCGGGCGGTCAACAACTGGGCGTTCGCCGAGCAGAAGCTGCCCGAGGGCGGTGCGTCGGCCGGCTGGCTCTGTACCCGGGCCGACACCTGGCGGGGCCCCGGCCGGGTGCTGGTGCAGTTTCTCGGGCCCGCCGCCTCGCCCACGGAGCCGGCCGCGGTGGTCGCCGACCGTGATGACACGGCCTTGTGCAGCCGGTTCGGACAGCACGTCCTGGCGGGCACGCACTGGAAGGCGGCCTCCGGCCGGTGGTACGTCCTGGCCGCCGGGAGCCGGGCGGTGACCCGGATCGAGGCGAGCGGGGCGGTGCGGGGCGCGGCGGGCGGGCCGACGTTCGCGGTACGGGCGCCCCGTGACGCCGACGTGGAACTGACGGCGTCGCTGCGCGAGGGCGGGACGCTCACGGCGGTGCACTGAGCCGGTGCGAGGGCCGGGGGCCGGGGACCGGGGGGCCGGAGGCCGGGGAGCCAGGGGCCGGGGCCGGGGGTCGTCACCGTACCGATGGCGTCGATGCCGCCGTACGGAGTCCTCGAGGCCGGTCCAGGGAGCCGTCCGGTGTCACACTCGGCCAGGTGACGGATCTTGAGGAAGGCCCCGGCGACGGCGCAGAACTCCCCGACGGGTCGGCTCCCCGCTGTCTGGTGACCGGGGCCACCGGTTACATCGGCGGCCGGCTGGTGCCCGCCCTGCTCGACTCCGGGCACCGGGTGCGCGCCCTGGCGAGAACACCGCAGAAGCTGCGCGACTACCCGTGGGCGGACCGGGTCGAGGTGGTGCGCGGCGATGTCACCGACGCCGACTCCCTGACGGAGGCGATGCGGGACGTCGACGTGGCGTACTACCTGGTGCACGCGCTCGGCACCGGCTCGACCTTCGAGGAGACCGACCGCAGGGCGGCCCGGACCTTCGGCGAGCAGGCACGGGCGGCCGGGGTGCGCCGGATCGTGTATCTGGGCGGGCTGACCCCGGCGGGGGTGCCGGAGAAGGACCTGTCGCCGCATCTGCGCTCGCGGGCCGAGGTGGGGCACATCCTGCTGGACTCCGGGGTGCCCACGGCGATGCTGCGCGCGGCGATCGTCATCGGTTCGGGGTCCGCCTCGTTCGAGATGCTGCGGTACCTCACGGAGCGGCTGCCGCTGATGGTCACCCCGAGCTGGGTACGGACCCGAATCCAGCCGGTGGCCGTGCGGGACGTGATCCGCTACCTGGTGGGGTGCGCGGCGCTGCCCGCCGAGGTGAACCGGGCCTTCGACATCGGGGGCCCGGACGTCATGACGTACCGGGACATGATGCAGCGCTACGCGGAGGTGGCGGGGCTGCGGCCGCGCGTCATCCTGCCGGTGCCGGTGCTCACCCCGACGCTGTCCAGCCGCTGGGTCGGTCTGGTCACCCCGGTGCCCAGCTCCATCGCCCGGCCGCTCACGGAGTCGCTGCGGCACGAGGTGGTCTGCGCCGAGCACGACATCAAGGAGTACGTCCCCGACCCGCCGGACGGGGCCATCGGCTTCGACCGGGCCCTGCGGCTGGCCCTGAAGCGGATCCAGGAGGCGCGGGTCGACACCCGCTGGTCCAACGCCTCGGTGCCCGGCGCGCCGAGCGACCCGCTGCCCACCGACCCGGAGTGGGCGGGCGGCAGCCTCTACCGCGACGAGCGGGAGATGGCCGTGCCGGTGGCGCCGGACGCGCTGTGGCGGGTGATCGAGGGCATCGGCGGCGAGAACGGCTGGTACTCCTTCCCGCTGGCCTGGGCGGTACGCGGCTGGCTCGACCGGCTCGTCGGCGGGGTGGGCCTGCGGCGCGGCCGGCGGGACGCCCAGCATCTGCGGGTGGGCGACTCGCTGGACTTCTGGCGGGTGGAGGAGATCGTGCCGGGCGAACTGCTGCGGCTGCGGGCCGAGATGCGGGTGCCGGGCCTGGCCTGGCTGGAACTGTCGGTGCGCCGCGACGAGCGGGGCCGGACGGTGTACGGGCAGCGTGCCCTGTTCCATCCGCGCGGCCTGTTCGGCCATGCGTACTGGTGGAGCGTGTGGC
Organism: Streptomyces sp. NPDC058375; assembly: GCF_042723425.1. Classification (NCBI taxonomy): domain Bacteria; kingdom Bacillati; phylum Actinomycetota; class Actinomycetes; order Kitasatosporales; family Streptomycetaceae; genus Streptomyces; species Streptomyces sp. NPDC058375. The sequence goes on from NZ_JBHXJG010000009.1 coordinate 32,985, forward strand.
CCTTCCACTCGGTGGTGTTCGGCGGGATGGCGCGCAACATCGCGGAGGCGGCCGCGGCGGAGGAGAAGCGGCGCGGACCGGTGGCCGACAGGGGTCGCGCAGCAGTTGCCGACAGTGGTACAGACAACTGACGGTCGGGCCGCTAGGGTGTGCGCTCCACAGACCACACCGCGACCGCGGACCGCCGGGAGGTGCACGCGATGGCACGCCGACTCCGTACCGTGGAAAGGGAGTTCGCCGAATCCGCGCCGATGCGGCTGGTGTTCGCCGCCGAGGTGTCCGCGCCGCCGGACGTGGTGTACCGCGCGCTCGCCGACGATGTCGCGTCCTGGCCGTCCTGGTTCACCGCCGTCACCCGGGCCGCGCCCACCGATGCGGGCGCGGGCCGGGAGGTGCGGCTGCGGGGCGGGGTCCACTTCCGCGAGACGATCGTCGCCGCCGAGCCGGGCGCGTGCTACGCCTACCGGGTCGACGAGTCCAACGCACCGGGTCTGCGGGCCCTGCTGGAGGAGTGGCGGCTCACCCCGGAGGGGTCGGGGACACGGGTGCAGTGGACGTTCGCCGCCGACGGGACGGGGCTGTTCCGCCTGGTGCTGAGCCTGGCCCGGGCCGGGGTGGGCCGGTCCTTCCGGGACGCCGTGCGCCGCCTGGACACCCGGCTGGCGACGACGACGCCCTGAGCGGACCGGGCGCGGGCCCTTAGCAGGGCCAGGCGCCGGTGGCGAGGAAGGCGTCGATGGCGGCGGTGTACGGGGCGATGTCCAGGCCCTGTTCCTCCAGCCAGGAGTCGGAGTAGTACTTGTCCAGGTAGCGGTCGCCCGGGTCGCACAGCAGCGTGACGACGCTGCCCTGCTCGCCGCGCTCCACCATCTCGGCGATCAGCTTGAACGCGCTCCACAGTCCGGTGCCGGTGGAGCCGCCCGCCTTGCGGCCGATGGCGCGCTCCAGGGCGCGGACGGCGGCGACGCTGGCGGCGTCGGGGACCTTCATCATGCGGTCGATGGCGCCGGGCACGAAGCTGGGCTCCATGCGCGGTCGGCCGATGCCCTCGATGCGCGAGCCCCGGTCGCTGGTGGCGAGCGGGTCGTGGTTGGTCCAGCCGTCGAAGAAACAGGAGTTCTCCGGGTCGGGGACGCAGATCCGGGTGTCGTGCTGGAGGTAGTGGACGTAGCGGGCGATGGTCGCCGAGGTGCCACCGGTCCCGGCAGTGGCGACGATCCAGGCCGGTTCCGGATAGCGCTCCAGGCGCAGCTGCTGGTAGATCGACTCCGCGATGTTGTTGTTGCCGCGCCAGTCGGTGGCGCGCTCCGCGTAGGTGAACTGGTCCATGTAGTGCCCGCCGGTCTCGGCGGCGAGCGCGGCGGACTGTTCGTACATGGTGCGCGAGTCGTCGACGAAGTGGCACTGCCCGCCGTGGAATTCGATGAGGCGGCACTTCTCCGGGCTGGTGGTGCGCGGCATCACGGCGATGAACGGGACGCCGATCAGCTTGGCGAAGTACGCCTCCGACACGGCGGTCGAACCGCTGGACGCCTCGATGACCGGTTTACCCGGCCGGATCCAGCCGTTGCAGAGCCCGTAAAGGAAGAGTGAGCGGGCCAGGCGGTGCTTGAGGCTGCCGGTGGGGTGCGTCGACTCGTCCTTGAGGTACAGGTCGATGCCCCACGCCTCGGGCAGCGGGAAGCGCAGCAGATGGGTGTCGGCGGAGCGGTTCGCGTCGGCCTGGACCTTGCGGACGGCCTCCTTCAGCCAGGCCCGGTACTCCGGGTCGCTGCGGTCGACGTCCACGGTCGCCCTGGCCCCGCCCCCGACTGTGTGTTCACTGGTCTCCATGGGCCTGCTCCTGTTGGTCGTCGATCCGGTGCTCGCCCCTCCACGATAGGCACCCCACCTGCACAAACGGTCACTTTGATGGCCCATAGCGATGCCTTTGACCGCCGCCTGCGGGGCGGCTGTGACGCGCGGTGCGGGCAGCCGTGAGCCGGGTTTCCGGGCCCTCTGGCGGTCCGGCCCGGGTCCGGGCACACTGCAACAGCAGGGGCAGTGACGAAGGGGGGCGAATCCGCGATGGCGGACGTCGAGTTCAGTGCGTCGGGGGTCAGGATCGAACGGTTCACCAGGTCGCTGACCAGGGCCGGTCAGGTGGTGGTGAAGGACGGCCGGTTGTCCCTCCTCACGAGCAACGGGCGGGAGATCGACAGCGCCCCGGTGGGTACGGTCAGCGCACGCAAGTGGTGGTTCATCGCGGCGGATTCCGTCATCGCACGGGTGAACGGGGTGCGCTACCGGTTGACGATGGGGCAGCGCAGCCGCAGACGGGACGGGGCGGCTCCGCTGCGGCGTTTCCTGGAGACGTTGCGCAGTGCGCGCGGCCGCCGGGACTGACCTGCGGGTACGGGCGGCGGCGGGCCGGTTCCCCGGCCTGTCGGCGTGTACGGAACGCGCCCGCTCCGGGAGGGTTCGGCTCCGCCGCGAGTTGCGGAGCCGTATCCCCTGGGCCACGCTGGATCCACGTCACTGAAGGTGCACCCTCGGTGACAGAGCGATCCGCTCCACGGACCGGGTCGCGCGACACGAGCAGACACGACAAGAGCAGAGCGGATTCGGCAGTCAGTCGTCCGCCGGGCTCCGTTCGTATCTCTTCTCTTCTTCCGGACCTATTTCGGGGAGTCGCAGCCGTGATCAGCGAGCCAAGCAGGCACTGCACGGTGGAGCTCCAAGCCCTGCCGTCGCGGATCGGTCAGGTCCGCAGAATCATTTCGGCGCAACTGCGCTACTGGCATCTCGATCCTCTGATCGACCAGGCGGCCCTGGGCGTCACCGAGCTTCTCACCAACGTTCACCGGCACGCACAGCCGGACAAGTCATGCACCGTCGACATCGAGCTGCTGCTCGACCGTCTGACGGTCTCCGTCCACGACCACGACCCGCGGCTGCCCACGGTGAACGAGGCGGACTCGTTCGCCACGTCGGGCCGGGGCCTGGCCCTGATCGCCGCCGTCAGCGAGAGCTGGGGCGTGCGGCCGATCGGCTCGGCCGGGAAGGCCGTCTGGTTCACCCTGCCCGCGGCCTCCGCCGCCTCGACCCTGCCACCGCTCGCGGTGTACGGGTCGATGACCGACGGGCCGTTCGGGGCCGTGACCATCACGCCCGACGACATCGTGGCCGCGCCCGCCCGGTCGGCCGTCGTCGGCTGACGGGCTGACGGGCGGGCAGGCGGGCAGGCAGGCAGGCAGGCAGGCAGGCGGGCCGAGCAGAACCGGGCGCGGCGGCCCGGGCACGGCCCGGCCGGAACGTGGGGGCGGCGAAGCGGTTTCGCACCGCTCCGCCGCCCCGCCGCCCCGCGTTCCGGCCGCGATCACGCCTTGCCGCCGCGCGCGGTCCGAGAGTCCACGCAGCCTCTCCCCTCTGTACCTACTAGTATGTACACTCCTCCGCATGAGCACCCCGGACCGACTGATCGAGGCCACCCAGGAACTCCTGTGGCAGCGCGGCTATGTGGGCACCAGCCCGAAGGCCATCCAGCAGCGGGCCGGCGCCGGCCAGGGCAGCATGTACCACCACTTCAGCGGGAAACCCGAGCTGGCGCTCGCCGCCATCACCCGCACCGCCGAGGAGATGCGCGGGACGGCGGGGCGCCTGTTGGACGGACCCGGCAGCGCGTACGAGCGGATCACGGCGTATCTGCTGCGCGAGCGCGACGTGTTGCGCGGCTGCCCGGTGGGGCGGCTGACGATGGACCCGGACGTCATCACCGACGACGAGCTGCGCGCACCGGTGGACGCCACGTTCGACTGGCTGCGCGGCCGGATCACCGCGATCGTCCAGGAGGGCGTGGACGCGGGTGAGTTCGTCCCGGGGACCGATCCGGGGCCGGTCGGGGCGGCCGTGGTCGCCACGGTGCAGGGCGGCTATGTGCTGGCCCGCGCCTCGGGCTCGTCCGCCGCCTTCGACCATGCGGTGGAGGGCCTGCTGTCACTGCTCGCCGCCCGCACCCACCAGAACTGAGGAGCCCCGCGTGCACGCCATGAGTTACGAGATCACGCTGCCCGCCGATTACGACATGGGGATCATCCGCACCCGGGTCGCGACCAAGGGCCATCTCCTCGACGACTTCCCCGGGCTCGGCCTCAAGGCCTATCTCATCCGGGAGCGCGAGGCCGGGTCGCCGGTGAACCAGTACGCCCCGTTCTACCTGTGGAACGCCCCCGAGGGGATGAACGCCTTCCTGTGGGGTCCGGGATTCCAGGGCCTGGCCGACGACTTCGGCCGCCCCGAGGTCCAGCACTGGACGGGCCTGGCCTACGAGGAGGGGCCGTCGTCCGGGGCGCTCCCCCTCGCGGCCGTACGACTGCGGCGGTCGGTGCCCGCCGACGTACGGCCCGCCGACGCGGTCGGAGCGGCCCTGGAGGAGACCCACCGGATCGCCGCTCTGCCCGGGGTGGTCGCCACCGCGCTGGCGGTGGATCCGCGCCACTGGGAGCTGGTGCACTTCACCCTGCGAGAGCGGCCGGAGCCCGACGCGGCGGGCGAGGCCTTCGAGGTGCTGCATCTGTCGTCACCGGAGGCCGGCCGGCTGCGGCGAGGACGGCAGTGGTGAACGGCGCGTAGCCCCGAGCGCGCTTCAGGCCAGCGCGGCGAGGGGGTCGTCGAGGACCGGCTGCCAGGCCAGTTCGGCGGCGCCCACCAGGCTGTTGTGCGCCAGGGTGCACGGCAGGATCGGCACACTGCCGCTGCGCCCCCACAGGCTCCGGTCGGCGACGACCGCGCGCAGCCGCTCCGGGTCCGCCTCCAGCAGGTCGCGGTGGAGCCCGCCGAGGATGATGCGGTCGGGGTTGAGGATGTTGACCAGCCCGGCCAGCCCCAGGCCCAGGCGGTCGATCAGCGCCTCGGCTGCGTGCCGTACGGCGGGGTCGTCGTACTCCGTGCGGAGCAGGTTCCCGGCCTGCTTGAGGAGGGACTCCTCGGGGCCCGGTTCGCGGCGGGCGGTGGTGAGGAAGGCCAGCGGGTCGGTCTCCACGTCGAGGCAGCCGCGTCCGCCGCAGTGGCAGGGCCGCCCCTCGGGGTTCACGGTGAGATGGCCCACCTCCAGCGCGAGGCCCGAACTCCCGCTGTGCAGGCGGCCGTCGAGGACGAGGGCCCCGCCCACGCCCCGGTGGCCGGTGGCCACGCACAGCAGGTGCTGGGCGCCGCGGCCGGCGCCGTGCCGGTGCTCGGCCAGCGCGGTGAGGTTGACGTCGTTGCCGGTGAACGCGGGTCCGGTGATGCCCGCTTCGCGTACGCAGGCGGCGAAGATGTCCCGGACCGGGGAGCCCGCCGGCCAGGCGATGTGCAGCGGATTGAGCGCGGTCCCCTCCGGCTCGGCGACCGCCGAGGGCACCGCGAGTCCGGCGCCGACGCAGCGCAGCCCGCTCGCCCGGAGCAGCTCCGCCCCCGCCGCCACGACCTCGCCGAGCACCTGTGCGGGGTCGGCCATCACCGCGACGCAGCCCGGCGAGGTGGCGACGATCCGGCCGCCGAGCCCGACGAGCGCGGCGCGGAAGCCGTCGGCGTGCACCTGGGCGGCGAGGACCACGGGGCCGGTCTCCCGGACGGACAGCCGGTGCGAGGGGCGGCCCTGGGATCCGGCCGCCGACCCGGGGCTGGAGTCGACCCGGATCAGCCCGAGTGCCTCCAGTTCCGCGGCGACCGCACCTGCGGTGGCGCGGGTGACGCCGAGTTCGGAGGTGAGGACGGCCCGGGTGGGGGCGCGTCCGGTGTGGACCAGTTCCAGTGCGGGCCCGAGCGCACTGCGGCCCCTCTCCAACTTCGTCCGGGTGGTGGTCGCCTTGCCGTTCATGGGGGCGAGTCTCCCATGATCCGGAGGCGTCCCGGACGCCCAGGGCCGCTTCGGGGATCCCGTTCCGGCCAGGGCGGCGCCCACGGAACGAGCGGGGTGCGGCGGTGTTGCGCCCGCCGCCAGAGCGCCTCTATGCTGAGTTTGTGCCGCAACTAAACAAACTGCGGACGGCCCTACCGGGGGGACCTGGCGGAGACACCGCCCCACCCTCGTCGGCCCGCCTCCGTACCGCGCTGACCGTGTTCTTCGCCCTCGACGGGTTCCTCTTCGCCGGCTGGGTGGTCCGTATCCCGGCCATCAAGCAGCAGACCGGAGCCTCCGCCTCCACCCTCGGCCTCGCCCTGCTCGGCGTCTCCGCCGGCGCGGTGATCACCATGATGCTCACCGGCCGACTCTGCCGCCGGTACGGCAGCCACGCCGTCACCGTGGTCTGCGGCGTCCTGCTCCCCCTGAGCATCGCGCTGCCTGCCCAGACCCACTCGGCGCTCTCCCTCGGCCTCGTGCTGCTGGTGTTCGGAGCGGCGTACGGCGGGATGAACGTGGCGATGAACAGCGCCGCCGTCGACCTGGTCGCCGCGCTGCGCCGACCGGTGATGCCGAGCTTCCACGCGGCGTTCAGCCTGGGCGGGATGGTCGGCGCCGGGCTGGGCGGCCTGGTCGCGGGCGGTCTCTCCGCCTCCACCCACCTGTTCCTGCTGGCCGGGATCGGCCTGCTGGTCACCGCGTTCGCCGGGCCCTCCCTGCTGCGCCACCGCCCTGCCCCGGCCGCTCCGGAGGCCGTCGATCCGAGCGAGCCGAAGCAGCGTCTTTCGCACCGGGCCCGCCGGATCGTCGTGCTCTTCGGCGTGATCGCCCTCTGCACGGCGTACGGGGAGGGGGCGCTCGCCGACTGGGGCGCCCTGCACCTGGAACAGGACCTGGGCGCGCACCCGGGGCTCGCCGCCGCCGGATACGCACTGTTCGCTCTGACGATGACGGCGGGCCGGCTGACCGGGACCTTGCTCCTGGAACGGCTCGGCCAGACCCGCACCCTGGTCCTCGGCGGGGCGACGGCCGCGGCCGGGATGCTGCTGGGCTCGCTGGCGCCGACCACGTGGCTCGCCCTGGCCGGCTTCGCGGTGACCGGACTCGGCCTCGCCAACATCTTCCCCGTCGCCGTGGGGCGCGCGGGTGAACTGGCCGGTCCCAGCGGGGTCGCCGCCGCCTCGACGCTCGGCTACGGCGGCATGCTGCTCGGCCCGCCCGCGATCGGCTTCCTCGCCGACTGGTTCTCGCTGCCGCTCGCCCTGACGACGGTCGCCCTGCTGGCCGCGGCGGCGGCCGCCCTCGGCTACGGGGCTCGCAACGCGACGACGGACGCGCACACCTGATCACCCGCACTCACGGTCGATCGAGTAGCCGTACTCAGGCAGGACCCGCTCCCCCGGCGCACGATGGAAGCCCCGACCGATCAAGGGAGCACCTCATGAAGCGGCTGACCGACCACCCGCACCTGAACACCCTAATCCGCCTGACCTTCCGTAACCCCGCTTCCCTGATCTATCTCGGGCTGGTGCTCGCGGCGACGCTGTTCGTCGCCGTGGACACCCTGTTCGTCGTCCACGAGGACGCCTCGTTCTCCGGCGTCTGGCTGTTCCTCCTCGCCGCCCCCACCGACTTCCTGTTCTTCGCCGGCGGCTCCCTGGCGGGCGCAGAGGCCGGCGGGCCCGCGTGGTTCCTGGTGCTCGGTCTGGTGGTCTCGGTCCTCGTCCAGTCGCTGGCCCTGGGCTGGTTCGTCCGCCTGGTGCGCCGGGCCGGTTCGGCCGGATCCGCGCACCCGCAGGGCGTCTGAAGGCCGAACAGAGCCCTGGCACAATCGCCGCCATGCAGATCACCGAGCACATCGCGTCGTTGTCCGAGGAAGGCCGGCTGCTCGCGGACGCCGCCGAGCAGGCCGGCCCCGGCGCATCCGTCCCGACCTGTCCCGGCTGGCAGATACGTCATCTGCTGCGGCACACCGGCATGGTGCACCGGTGGGCGGCGGAGTTCGTCACCGAGGGGCACACCGCTTATCAGCCGGACGGCGGCGAACCCGCCCTCGACGGCGCCGAGCTCCTGGCCTGGTTCCGCGAGGGGCACCGCCATCTGGTCCGGTCGCTGGAGGAAGCCCCCGCCGACCTGGACTGCTGGACCTTCCTGCCGGCGCCGTCCCCGCTGGCCTTCTGGTCCCGCCGTCAGCTGAACGAGACGACCGTGCACCGGGTGGACGCCGAATCGGCGCTCGGAGGCCCGCTGACCCCGGTCTCCGCAGACCGGGCGGTGGACGGCATCGACGAACTCCTCACCGGCTTCCACGCCCGCCCCACGAGCAAGGTCCGCTCCGACAAACCGCGCACACTGCGGGTACGGGCCGTGGACACGGCGGCGACCTGGAGGGTACGGATCTCCCAGGATCCGCCGCAGGCCGTACGGTCGGGGCCCGAGAACGAGCCGGACGACGGCTTCGACTGCGAGCTGAGCGGTACGGCCGAGGGGCTCTACCTCGCCCTCTGGAACCGGCTGCCGCTCACCGCCCTCACCCTGCGCGGCGACCGCGCGGTGGCCCGGCTCTGGACGGACAACTCCGCCGTCACCTGGTGAGCACCGGGCGGTCCGAGGACCTCTCGCTCGCCCCGGTTCAGCCGAGCCAGCCGGGGCGCACCAGCCCCGATTCGTAGGCGAGGACGACGAGTTGGGCCCGGTCGCGGGCCCCCAGCTTGACCATCGTACGGCTGACATGGGTCTTGGCGGTGAGCGGGCTGACGACCAGTCTGCGGGCGATCTCCTCGTTCGACAGGCCGATGCCGACCAGCGCCATCACCTCCCGCTCGCGTTCGGTGAGCAGGGCGAGCGAGGCGGCGGCGGTCGGTTCCTTGGAGCGGGCCGCGAACTCCGCGATCAGCCGGCGCGTCACGCCCGGCGAGAGCAGCGCGTCCCCGCCGACCACCGCCCGTACGGCTCGCAGCAGTTCCTCCGGCTCGGTGTCCTTGACCAGGAAGCCCGAGGCTCCGTTGCGCAGCGCCTCGAAGACGTACTCATCGAGTTCGAAGGTGGTGAGCATGACCACCTTCACCTCGTTCAGCTCCGGGTCGCCGGTGATCCGCCGGGTGGCGGCCAGACCGTCCAGTCGGGGCATGCGGATGTCCATCAGCACGATGTCGGGGCGCAGTTCGCGCACCAGGCGGACGGCCTCCTCGCCGTCGGCGGCCTCACCCGCGACCTCGATGTCGGGCTGCGCGTCCAGCAGGGCGCGGAAGCCCGCCCGTACGAGCAGCTGGTCGTCGGCGAGCGTTACGCGGATCACTTCGCCTCCTCGGGAGGCTCGGGCGGGCGTCGGTCGCGGTCCGGGGCGGTGAACGGCAGTTCGGCCAGGACCCGGAAGCCGCCGTCCGGGCGCGGGCCCGCCTCGATCGTGCCACCGAGGGCGGCGGCCCGCTCCCGCATCCCGACGAGCCCGTTGCCGCTGCCGCCCGCGTCGCCGCCGGTGGCCGGCCCCGCGTCGTCGATACGGAGCCGGAGCCGCCCGGAGCCGTAGGCGATGTGCACCAGCGCCGTACGGGAGCCGGAGTGGCGGACGACGTTGGTCAGGGCCTCCTGGACGATGCGGAAGGCGGCGAGATGGGCGCCGGGCGGGACGGCGGCCGGGTCGCCCTCGCTCTCGACGGTGACGGTGAGTCCGGCGGCCGCCGCCTGTTCGACGAGTTCGGGCAGCCGGTCGAGGCCGGGGGCGGGGGACGTGGGGGCGTCGCCGGGCGTACGGAGGTTGGCGAGGACCTGGCGTACCTCGTCGAGCGCCTCCTTGCTGGCCCCCTTGATCGTGGTGAGGGCGGTCCGGGCCTGTTCCGGGTCGGAGTCGAGCAGCGCGAGCCCGACCCCGGCCTGCACGTTGATGACGGAGATCGAGTGGGCCAGTACGTCGTGGAGTTCGCGGGCCATGCGCAGCCGTTCCTCGTCGCCCCGTCGCCGCTCCGCCGCCTCACGCTCCGCACGGGCGGCCGCCCACTGCTCGCGGCGCACCCGCAGCAGTTCGGCGGCGGCCACGACGGCCACGACCCAGGCGGCGACGAAGCCTTCCTGCGTCCAGGACTCGGCCGGGTCGCCGTCCGGCGGCAGCCAGCGGTAGAGCCAGTGGGAGACCAGGACGTGCCCGGCCCACAGCCCGCCCAGCGACCACCAGGCGGCCTTGCGGTGGCCGGTCACGATCGCACTGAAGCAGCCCACGGCGACGGCGACGAGGACGGGCCCGTACGGGTAGCCCGCCGCGAGGTAGACCAGGGTCGCCGCGCAGGTGGTGGCCACGGCGACGACGGGGCGGCGGCGACGCAGGAGCAGCACGCCGACCGCGACGAGCAGCAGCAGCCGGGCCGTCAGGTCCAGGGGCCGGCGGTCCTGCCCGTGCTCGGCGAAGCCCGTACCGACCATGACGAACACCAGGAGCACCGCCGTCGACACCCAGGGCAGCCCGGCGGCGGTCCGCGAACGCGCGCCGGACAGCCACGGCGGCGGCCCGCCCCGGTGCGGCGATTGCTGTTCGTCCATGGCGGCCACGCTAGACGGCGGGCGGGCGCCGGGGCGTCCGCCGTGCGTGGTGATCACCCGTACTCCGTGGGGAGTACGCCACCGGGAAGGGCGGCGCTGTGCCGTCAGGCCGTACCGGCGTCGCGCAGGCCCACCGAGCGGGCCAGCTCCCCCGCGGCCTGCCGAAACAGCGGCTCCCTCGCCTCGACGACCCGGTTGAACTGGCCGAACAGCTCGAAGGAGATCAGGCCGAACAACTGGGCCCAGGCGGCGACCAGGGCCGCCACGGCCTCGGGAGGCACGCCCTCGGCGAAGTCGGCGGCCATCCGCTCCGCGTCGGCGCGCAGCTCGTCCGCGAGCGGCGGCAGGGTGAGATCGTCGGCCCGGCCCGCGGTGCGGACGATGTCGATGAGGACCAGCCCCACCCGGGACGCGGGCCCGACCGTGTCCATCGGGGCGATGTAGCCGGGGACGGGCGAGCCGTAGATGAGGGCGTACTCATGCGGGTGCGGGAGCGCCCATTCCCGTACGGCACAGGCGACGGCGACCCAGCGCTCGGCGGGCGGGAGAGTCTCCGTCCGCTCCGCCGCCTGCTCCGCGACCGCGCCGATCGCGTCGAACGCGTCGACGATCAGCGCGGTCAGCAGGTCGTCGCGGCTGGGGAAGTAGCGGTAGAGCGCGGAGGAGACCATGCCCAGCTCCCGGGCGACGGCCCGGAGCGAAAGCTTCGCCGCGCCCTCCTCGGCGAGCTGTTTCCTGGCCTCGTCCTTGATGGCCGCGGTCACTTCGATACGGGCGCGTTCCCTGGCCCCTCGGATGGTGCTCATGCGATCAGTCTGCCATGCGCACGGAGCACCGACCAAGAACGAGAGCAGCGCTCTTGCTTTCGCTCACCTCTCCGTGCACACTGATCTCAAGCGAGAGCACCGCTCTCGCACGAGTGCGGGAGTCACCATGACGCAGCAGAGCTACTACCGCCGGGCGAGCGCCTCCGCCGTCCGCCTCAACAAGGTCGTCGGTCGGCTGGCCCGGCACGGTCTCAGCCTGATGGGCTCCGCCGAGCTGTCGGTGCGCGGGCGAAAGAGCGGGCAGATGCAGCGCATCCCCGTCAACGCCCACACCTTCGAGGGCGACCGGTACCTGGTCTCGGCGCGCGGCCACTCGCAGTGGGTGCGCAACATGCGCGCGGCGGGCGGCGGGGAGCTGCGGCTGGGGCGCAGGGTCAGCCGCTTCACCGCCGTGGAGATCGCCGACGACGCACAGAAGGCCCGGATCGTCCGGGCCTATCTGGAGCGGTGGGGCTGGGAGGTCAACCAGTATTTCCAGGGGATCACGGCGAAGTCCACGGACGCCGAACTGCTGGCGGCCTGCCCGGACCACCCGGTCTTCCGCATCACCGAGGACGCCTGACCGCGCCCCGAGGCGTTCCCGGGGCGCGGGTCCGGACCGCCGCCGCTAGCGGTCCATAGCGTGGAGCGCCCGCTGCGCCAGCGGGTGCGTACGGACCAGCTCCGCCAGCGACGTCGTGCCCCGGGTGATTCCGGCGAACGACTTCCAGGCCGGACGGAAACCGGTCAGCACCGCGTGCAGCAGGCCCGGCCGACGCTCGAACAGCTTGAGCATGCGGCGGCCGACGCCCATCTCCACACCGAGGCCGGCCTTGATGGCGAACGCGTAGTTGAGGGCCTGGCGGCGGGCGTCCACCGCGTCGTGCGACTCGGCGATCCTGACCGCCCACTCCCCCGCGAGCCGGCCCGAGCGCAGCGCGAAGGAGATGCCCTCACGGGTCCACGGCTCCAGCAGTCCGGCCGCGTCGCCGCAGACCACGACCCGGCCGCGGGAGAGCGGCGAGTCGTCGCTGCGGCAGCGGGTGAGGTGGCCCGAGGAGATGGACGGCTCGAACCCGGCGAGGCCGAGGCGGGCGATGAAATCCTCCAGATACCGCTTGGTGCCCGCGCCGTCGCCGCGCGCCGAGATGACGCCCACGGTGAGGGTGTCGCCCTTGGGGAAGACCCAGCCGTAACTTCCCGGCATCGGACCCCAGTCGATGAGCACGCGGCCCGCCCAGTCCTCCGCGACGGTGGCCGGAACCGGGATCTCCGCCTCCAGGCCGAGGTCGACCTGGTCGAGCTTGACCCCGACATGGGCCCCTATCCGGCCCGCACTGCCGTCCGCGCCGACGACCGCCCGCGCGAGCACCGTCTCGCCACCGGCCAGCACCACGGCGACCGTTCGCCGGTCGGGCACGGCGGGACCGTGCTGCTCGACCCGCACCACCGATGCGCCGGTGCGCAGTTCGGCCCCGGCCTTCTGCGCCTCCTCGACCAGCCCGGCGTCGAACTCCGGGCGGTTGATGAGCCCGAAGAGCATGCGCCGCGAGCGGCGGGTGCGGGACAGCTTGCCGTTGAGCGAGAAGGTGACCGCGTGGATGCGGTCCTTCAGGGGCAGTTCGAACCCGGGCGGCAGGGCGTCCCGGGAGAAGCCGATGATGCCCCCGCCGCAGGTCTTGTAGCGCGGCAGTTCCGCTTTCTCCAGCAGCAGGACTCTTCGGCCCGCCACGGCTGCCGCGTACGCCGCCGATGCGCCGGCCGGTCCGGCGCCGACCACGACGACATCCCACACCAACGACTCTTCCGGCTCACGTCCGGCGTCTGCGTTCTCGCTGCTCACGATGTGCTTCTGCTCCTGATCCGACCAGTGGCCCCAAGCTGCTCACGGCATCCTACGGCGCGTTCCGGCCAAGCCCTCCTGTGGGAGGATCGGCCATGATTTCGTCGTACATGCGTCGCCGCACCCAACGGCGTCGCACACGGTCGCGTACACACCGCGTCCTACCCATAACGTCGCACCCACGAGGAGCGTGCCCATGACCGCCCGTCCGATTCCCGAGACCGTCGCCTCGCTGATGCCCCGCGCCCGGGAGGAGCTGGCCGAGCTGGTGGCGTTCCAGTCGGTGGCGGACCCGGCGGTGTTCCCGAGGAGCGAGTGCGAGGGCGCGGCCAACTGGGTCGCCGACGCGCTGCGCGCCGAGGGGTTCACGGATGTCGCGCTCCTGGACACCCCCGACGGGACGCAGTCCGTCTACGGGCACCTGCCCGGGCCCGCCGGGGCGCCGACCGTGCTGCTCTACGCGCACTACGACGTGCAGCCGCCGCTGGACGAGGCGGCGTGGATCTCCCCGCCGTTCGAGCTGACCGAGCGCGACGGACGCTGGTACGGGCGGGGCGCGGCCGACTGCAAGGGCGGGTTCATCATGCACCTGCTCGCGCTGCGCGCCCTCAAGGCGGACGGCGGTGTCCCGGTCTCGGTGAAGGTGATCGCCGAGGGCTCCGAGGAGCAGGGCACCGGCGGTCTGGAGCGGTACGCGGAGGCGCACCCGGAGCTGCTGCGCGCGGACACGATCGTCATCGGGGACACCGGCAACTTCCGGGTCGGGCTGCCGACGGTCACGGCGACGCTGCGCGGGATGACCATGCTGCGCGTGCAGCTGGACACCCTCGAAGGGAACCTGCACTCGGGGCAGTTCGGCGGCGCGGCCCCGGACGCGCTGGCCGCGATGATCCAGCTGCTGGCCTCGCTGCGCGCGGAGGACGGGACGACCACGGTCGACGGTCTGACCGGTGACGCCGACTGGGACGGCATCCAGTACCCGGAGGCGGAGTTCCGGCAGGACGCCAAGGTGCTGGACGGGGTGGAGCTGATCGGCACCGGCACGGTCGCGGACCGGATCTGGGCCCGTCCCGCCGTCACCGTCATCGGCATCGACTGCCCGGCGGTGGTCGGCGCGACCCCGTCCGTGCAGGCGAGCGCCCGGGCGCAGGTCAGCCTGCGGGTGCCGCCGGGCCACGACGCGGCCGAGGCGACGAAGCTGCTCACCGCCCACCTGGAGTCGCGGGCGCCCTGGGGCGCGCGGGTGAAGGTGGAGCAGGTGGGCCAGGGCCAGCCGTTCCGGGCCGACATGACCAGCCCGGCGTACCAGGCGATGGCGGACGCGATGCGGGACGCGTACCCGGGCCAGGAGATGCAGTCCTCGGGCATGGGCGGCTCCATTCCGCTGTGCAACACCTTGGCGGGCCTGTACCCGGAGGCGGAGATCCTGCTGATCGGGCTGAGCGAGCCCGAGGCGCAGATCCACGCGGTGAACGAGAGCGTGTCGCCCGAGGAGCTGGAGCGGATGTCGGTCGCCGAGGCGCTGTTCCTGCGCAACTACGCGGCGTCGAAGAAGGCCTGACCGCCGCTCCGGGGCCCGGGGGCCTCCTACGCCGTCGGCGAAGTCGCCGGCGGCGTAGCTCCGTGCGGCGGGCGCCCGCGGCTGCGTACGTTCGCCGCATGGATCTCGTCGAGGTACTTCCCCGGTTGCACATGTTCCGGTTCCGGATCGGTCAGGCCTATCTCTGGCGCGACGGGGCGGATCTGACCCTGATCGACGCGGGCGACGTCGACTCAGCCGCCGCGATCGAGGACGCTGTCCGCTCGCTCGGCCACGACCCGGCCGGGATCCGCCGCATCGTCATCACCCACGGCCACCGCGACCACTACGGGGCCGCGCAGGAGCTGGCCGACCGCCACGGCGCGGAGATCCTCGCCCACGCGCTGGACGCCCCGGTGATCCGGGGCGAGCGCCCCGTACCGGAGCCGGACCTGCTGGACTGGGAACGGCCGCTGTACGCACATGGGTTGACGTGCCCCGAGGCCCCGCCCACCCGGGTCGACCGCGAGGTGACCGGCGGTGAGGTGCTGCCGTTCGGGGACGGCGCGCGGGTGGTCCACGCCCCCGGGCACACGGCGGGCTCCATCGCGCTGCATCTGCCGCGCCACGGCGTGCTGTTCACCGGGGACACCGTCGCCTGCGCGGACCGGGTGATGCTCGGCGTGTTCAACGTGGACCGCGCCGGGGCGGCGGCCACGTCCCGGCGGCTGGCCGCGCTCGCGCCCCGTACCGTCTGCTTCGGTCACGGTGACCCGCTCACCGAGAACGCGGCCGCGGTGATGGAGGCGGCGGCGAACGGCGCATGAGGCCGCACGGGCGACCGGCGCACGCAGCGCTTCCGCCGCGCCGCCCGGGGGAGGCGTGACTCGGCCCCCGTACAGGCCCCGCTCAGCCCACCGGCGCCCCCGCCTCCAGGTTGAGCACCGTCGACCGCTCGCGCGCCCGCAGGGCCCAGCGCAGCCGTTCGTACCGGGTGGGCGGCAGCATCCCCGCCGCCTCCTCCTCGGTGACGAAGCGCCAGCCGCGCAGTTCGGAGCCGGGCAGCAGCAGCCGGCCGGCGTCCTCGGAGCGGAGCAGGCCGCCGTCGAAGAGGAAGCGCAGCCCGCCGTAGCCGGGCGGGCGGGGCGACTCCCAGTCGACGAGCAGCAGGGTGGGAACCCGGTCGAGGCGGAGACCTATCTCCTCGGCGACCTCACGGATCCCGGCCTGCGCGGGAGCCTCACCCGCCTCGACGACACCGCCGGGAAACTCCCACCCCGGTTTGTACGTGGGGTCGACGAGCAGCACCCGGTCCTGCTCGTCGAAGAGCAGCACCCCGGCGGCCACCGTCTCACCGGTCGGCTCGGGGCTCTGCACGATCGGGCACGGCGCGGCGCTCCCGGTGCGCACGGCGTCCGCGATCCGCTCGGCGGTCTCGCGGGGCGTGAGAGCGCTGTTGTCGACCACATGCGCGTCCTCGGTGATCCAGCCGAGGGCGTCGCGGTACGGGCCGATGTGCTCGTACGCCCAGCGGCGCACACGTTCGCTCTGTTCGTCGTCGCCGGGAAACTCCTCACGGCCCGCGATCCGGCTGCGCAGGATCGTTTCCTCAGGTGAGAGCGCCACATGCCGGACCGGGATGCGCCGGGAGGCGAGCCCGCCGAAGATCTCGTCGCGGTACTCCTGCCGCAGCAGTGTCATCGGCACCACCAGCACCCCGGGCACCTCGGCGAGCAGCGCCGCCGCCGTGTCCACCACGAGCCGCCGCCAGATCGGCAGGTCCTGGAAGTCGGTGACCTCGGCGAGTCTCTTCTGCGGCAGCAGATTGCGCAGCCCCGCTCCGGTGATCTCCGGGTCGTACAGCGTGCTGTTCGGGATCAGATCGATCAGTTCGCCCGCGGCGCTGGTCTTGCCCGCACCGAACGCACCGTTGATCCAGACGATCACGGTTCCCCCTCCTCCGTAGCCCCCTGTGGCTTGCCCGCAACACCCTGCCGCGGAAACCCCGCGGGGGCGACGGCGTTGGCCGGATGCGGTCGTCCCGAGCGAACGCGGCCGAAAAGGGACCGGAAGGCGGGCCGGACGGCGGCGGCCGTGACGGGCCTGCCACCGAAAGGCGCGAGGGAGGCGTGAGGGTGGCCCAGAGGGCGCCCGGCCTGACGAACCGGGCGTCCCCCGGAAGCTGTTGCGGAGGCTGTCGCGGCGGGGTGCCCTCAGCGCAGCGCGATCGCCGCCGCCGCGGCGCCGACCAGCCCCGCGTCGTTGCCCATCACGGCGGGCGCGACCGTCAGCCGCCGGAGGTAGGAGAGCGTGGCGTACTCGCGCAGGCTGCGGCGCAACGGTACGAAGAGCACGTCACCGGCCCCGGCCACTCCCCCGCCGACCACCGCGATGTCGAGGTCCGCCAGGGTGGCGGTGGCGGCGATGCCGGCCGCCAGGGCCTGGGCCGCGCGCTCGTAGGAGGCGATGGCGACCGGATCCCCGGCGCGGGCGGCAACGGCCACCGCGGCGGCCGTCTCGTCCCCGTCCGGGCCGGGCCGCCAGCCGTTCTCCAGGGCGCGGCGGGCGATGTTGGGGCCGCTGGCGATGCCTTCGACGCAGCCGCGCGCACCGCAGGGGCACGGGTCGCCGTCCAGGTCGACGCTGATATGGCCGATGTGCCCGGCGTTGCCCGAGGGACCGGGGCGCAGGGTGCCCCCGAGGACGAGGCCGCCGCCGACGCCCGTCGACACGACGAGGCAGAGCGCGTTGTCGTAGCCCCGGGCGGCACCGAGCCAGTGCTCGGCGGCCGTCATGGCGACCCCGTCGCCCACCAGCGCGACCGACAGCCCGCCCGCCGTCTTGTGCACCCGCTCCACCAGCGGGAAGTCCCGCCATCCTGGGACGTTGACCGGGCTGACCGTACCGGCGGCGGCGTCCACCGGACCGGCGCTGCCGATGCCCACGGAACCGGCCCTGCTCCACAGCGGCGAGGCCATCAGCTCGCCCAGCACCTCGTCCACGGCCCCCATGACCGCCTCGGCCCCCTCCCGGGCGGGCGTCGGCCGCTGCGCCCGTACGAGGAGGGATCCGTCGCCGTCCACCAGCGCTCCGGCGATCTTGGTGCCGCCGATGTCGAGCGCGGCGACGAGGTCGGTATGCATCGGTGTGGGCTCTCCGGATCGGTGAAGGGGCGGGACCTGCGGGTTCCGTCCACAGTCTGCACAGTCTTCATCCTCTTGACAACGTTGTCCAGGGCCTATGCTCGACGCCACAGCCTCCGATCACCCCCGCGGCGCCTCCAGTCGGCCCCGCTCGGCCCCGGCCGGAGCACCGCAGCCCCGCCCGTATCCGACGACAGGACAGCGCACGTGGACCGGACCGCCCGTCATTCCGAGACCCGCTACGGCAACCGGCCGACCATGAAGGACGTGGCGGCCCGTGCCGGAGTCGGCCTGAAGACGGTCTCCCGGGTGGTGAACAGCGAGCCCGGCGTCACGCCCGACACCGAGCGCCGCGTGCAGGAGGCGATCGACGCGCTGGGCTTCCGCCGCAATGACAGCGCCCGCGTGCTGCGCAAGGGCCGTACGGCATCCATCGGACTGGTCCTGGAGGATCTGGCGGACCCGTTCTACGGTCCGTTGAGCCGCGCGGTGGAGGAGGTCGCCCGGGCGCACGGCGCGTTGCTGATCAACGGTTCCAGCGCCGAGGACCCGGAGCGGGAGCAGGAGTTGGTGCTGGCGCTGTGCGCCCGCCGCGTCGACGGTCTGATCGTGATCCCGGCGGGCGACGACCACCGCTATCTGGAGCCGGAGATCAAAGCGGGCATCGCCACGGTCTTCGTGGACCGCCCGGCGGGCCATGTGGACGTCGACATGGTGCTCTCCGACAGCTTCGGCGGGGCCAGGGAGGGCGTGGCGCACCTCATCGCGCACGGTCACCGCAGGATCGGGTTCATCGGTGACCAGCCGCGGATCCACACGGCCACCGAGCGTCTGCGCGGCTATCACGCCGCCATGCGGGACGCGGGCATCACCGTCGAGGACGGCTGGGTCTCCCTCGGCTCCACCGAACCGGAGCGGGTGCGGACCGCCGCCGAGGAGATGCTGAGCGGCCCCGAGCCGGTCACCGCCCTGTTCGCGGGCAACAACCGGGTGACGGTGACGGCGGTCCGGGTGATCGCGGAGCGGAAGCGGCCGGTGGCGCTGGTGGGGTTCGACGACATCGAGCTGGCCGACCTGCTCGGCATCACCGTGATCTCGCAGGACGCGTCGGCGGTCGGCAGGACCGCCGCCGAGCACCTCTTCCGCCGCCTGGACGGGGCGGACCACGCCCCGGCCCGGGTGGAGCTGCCGACGACGCTGATCCCGCGCGGGTCGGGCGAACTGCCGCCCGCCTGAGGCCCGTCGGATCCCGTCGGACTACGACGGATCCCGGCAGACCCCGGCGGATCCCGTCAGACCCCGGCTCCGGCCGGCCGGAACTCCCGGGTCAGCAGGGCCAGCAGTTGTGCGGGGGCGTCCTCCTGCACGGTGTGGCCCGCGCCCTCGATCCAGTGCAGTTCGGAGTTCGGGATCAGCGCGTGCAACTGCTCGGCGAAGGGCGCCGGCAGGAACCGGTCCTCGCGCCCCCAGATGATCCGGGTCGGCACCGGCACGGCCCCCAGCAGGTGCTGGAACGCGTCGGTGTCGGCCTGTTCGGCCTGCCGGTACTGCCGGTAGTACGCGGCCCGGCCGCGCTCGCCGCGCCAGGGATCGAGATGGGCGGCCAGCACGTCTGCCCGGTAGCCGGTGTGGGTGGCGTGGCGCAGATGACTCTCCACCAGCGCCTCGTGGGCGTAGCCGGGGAGTCGCTCGAAGAGATGCGCGTTCTCCCGGATGAGCCGGAAGAGTCCGGTGCCCCACTCCCCGCAGGCCACCGCGTCCACCAGGGTGAGGTCCGCGTACCGCGCACCCTCCAGGAGCAGCGCCCGCAGGGCCACGGTCCCTCCGATGTCGTGGGCGATCACGCGGGGGCGCTCCAGTCCCCAGTGCTCCAGAAGCCGCGTGAACACCTTCGCCTGGGCCGCCGGGCCGACGTTCTGCCCGTCGCGCTGTTCCGACTGCCCGAACCCGAGCAGGTCGAAGAGGTGGACGCGGTGGTCGCGGGCGAGCGCCGGTGCGATGTCGCGCCAGATGAGCGAGGAGAACGGGGTGCCGTGCAGCAGGACGACCGGCTCCCCCACCCCCAGCACATCCCAGCGCACCGCCCCGTCCGGAGTATCGAACGTCCTGGTCAGCTGCCCGTTCACGGTGTGCCTCCTGATGTGCGGGTGGGAGGGGCGGAACCCCGCCGGACTTACGACGTTACCAGCAAAGGACTCTAGTTGGTAACGTTGGTAAAGTGGTGATCATGCGAAGGAACCCTGCACCCGCGGAACTCGAACTCGTCGAGGAGTTCTGCAACACGGCCACCCACCTCCACGGCGAGGACGACCTCGCCCGGCCGGAGACGGCGGCCCGGTGGCTCGGTGCGCACGGCTTCCCGGCCCTCAGCGGTCCCGGAGACCTGGCGGCGCTCGCGGAGGCGCGGGAGACCGTCCGGGCCTTCCTGGTCGAGCGGACCTCCCCGGAGGCGGTCGACGCCCTCAATCGGCTCGTCGCCGCGGTCGCGGGCGCTCCGACCGTACGCCCCGACGGCACGCTCACCCTGCGGCCGGCCTCCGGCGGGGCGGTGGCGGAGGCGGTGCGCCCCGTGCTCGAGGCGCTCCTGTTCCACGGTCTGACCGGGCGTCACGCGACCCGCCTCAAGGCCTGCGCGGCCCCGGAGTGCCGCTGGGTCTTCTACGACCGGGCGCCGTCGTCGAACGGCCTCTGGTGCGACATGGACGTGTGCGGCGCGCGGCACAAGATGCGCGCCTACCGCGCCCGTGGCGGCGCGGCCGCGCGCCGGGACGCCTGAGGGGTCTTGCGGGGTACGACGGGGGCGTCCGGGGCCGTTGGGGTGGCCGCCCTGCCGGTCGGGGCGTGGTGCCGCCGGTTCGGCGGGGGCGATTCCTACCGTCGGCTGGCGACGCCTGAAGGGGCGTGTCAGTACGGCAGCGGCAGCACGTCCAGAACAGGTGCGTACCTCATGAGCCATCCCGTGACAGCCCCGTCATCATCCACGGATTCCGGCGGGCCGGGGGCGGATGCCCCGAAGCCGGTCCGCAGGAGGGCGCGTTGGCGGCCCGCCGGGATGGCGGCGGCCCTGCTGCTGTGCGCGGCCCCGATCGCCTCCGCCGCGCCCGGGACGGCGGACGGACACCCTCCGGCGCACGGCGCGGCGCCCCTCTACATCTCCGACTACAGCGACAACACCGTGCTGCGTCTGCCGCCCGGCGGCGGCGAGCCGGTCATGGTCGCGGCGACCGGTCTGATCCGCCCCACCGGGATGGCGCTGGACTCCTCGGGCGACCTCTACATCGCCGACACCGGCAACAACCGGGTCGTACGGGTGCCGGGCGACGGCGGCCCGCAGGCCGTCGTGGACACCGACGGCCTCTCCCGCCCCATCGGGCTGGCGTTGAACGCGGACGGCGACCTCTACATCGCCGACAGCTTCAACGACCGGGTGGTGATGGTGCCCGCCGACGGCAGCGGCCAGGTCACCGTCCCCACCACCGGGCTGCTCCACCCCAACGGGCTCGCGCTGGACGGGGCGGGGAACCTCTTCGTGGCGGACTTCGTCAACGACCGCGTGGTGAAGGTCCCCGCCGCCGGCGGCCCGCAGACGACCGTGACCACGACGGGGCTCTCCCAGCCGACCGGCCTGGCCTTCGGCCGGGGAGGGGACCTGTTCGTCTCCGACAGCGGCAACGACCGGGTGGTGCGGCTGCCGGCGGGCGGCGGGCCGCAGCGCACCGTCCCGGCGACCGGGCTCAACTCCCCGTACGGCCTGGCCTTCGACCCCGCGGGCGCGCTGTACATCGCGGACTTCGACAACGACCGGGTGGTGCAGCTGCCGGTGCGCGGCGGCCAGCGCACGGTGCCGGTCGCGGGCCTGCGCACCCCGGCGGGACTGGCCGTCCCCTCGGGGCGCGAAGGCTACTGACGCTCCTCTTCACGGTTTCACAGCTTCACGGAGCTTTACGGTTTTGGGGAGCTTTGCGGTTTACGGAGCGGTGACCGTCAGGTCGCCCCGACGCGGCGAGGCGAAGGCGTCCAGGTCCGCGCGGGTCAGGCCGGTCAGCCGGGCGACCTCGGCGGCGTCCAGCGCGCCGCAGTCGATGCCGCGCAGCAGGTAGCCGCTGAGGGCCTTGGCGGTGGCGGGCTCGTCCATGACGTCACCGCCGGCCTTGGCCACGTACGCGGCGAGCCGGGCGGCCGCGGGCTCCAGGCCCTCGCGGTAGAAGGTGTAGACGGCCGCGTAACGCGTCGGCAGGTGTCCGGGGTGCATGTCCCAGCCCTGGTAGTAGGCGCGGGCCAGAGCACGGCGGGTGAGGCCGTAGTGGAGCCGCCAGGCCTCGTGCACCTGGTCGGTCGGGCCGACGGGCAGGACGTTGGTCGAGCCGTCGGAGACGCGTACGCCGGTGCCTGCGGCTGCGACCTGCATGACGGCCTTGGCGTGGTCGGCGGCCGGGTGGTCGCTGGCCTGGTAGGCGGCGCTGACGCCGACGCAGGCGCTGTAGTCGAAGGTGCCGTAGTGCAGCCCGGTGGCCCGGCCCCGCGCCGCGTCGATCATGCGGGAGACGGCGGCGGTACCGTCGGCGGCGAGGATGGACTGACTGGTCTCGATCTGGATCTCGAAGCCGATGCGTCCGGCGTCGAGGCCGTGGGCCTTCTCGAAGGCTTCGAGGAGCTGGACGAAGGCGGTGACCTGCTCGGGGTACGTCACCTTCGGCAGGGTCAGCACGAGCCCTTCGGGGAGCCCGCCCGCCTCCATCAGGCCGGTGAGGAAGACGTCGGTGGTGCGAATGCCCCGGTCGCGGACACCGGCTTCCATGCACTTCATCCGGATGCCCATGTACGGGGCGGCCGTGCCGTTCGCGTACGCCTCGGAGACCAGGCGCGCGACCCGGGCGGCGGCCTCGTCCTCCTCGGCGTCCGGGCGGGGGCCGTAGCCGTCCTCGAAGTCGATGCGCAGGTCCTCGACGGGCTCGCGCTCCAGCTTGGCGCGTACGCGGTCGTGGACCGGGCCTGCCAGCTCCTCGGGGATGCCGAGGACGGCGGCGAACGAAGCGGCGTCGGGGGCGTGTTCGTCAAGGGCGGCCAGCGCCTGGTCGCCCCAGGAGCGCAGGGTGCCGGGCTCGAAGACGTCACCGGGTACGTAGACGGTGTGCACGGGCTGGCGGGTGCCGGGATCACCCGGGTAGCGGCGGGCGAGCTCCGCGTCGACCGCCGTGAGGGAGGCACTGATCTCCTCGCTGACCGCACCGGCGAGGCTCGTTGCCACCTTCTCCTGCTGACCCATGACCGTACCCTCCACGCTCTCGTTGTTTCCGCTTCCCGGAATCAACAATCCGTATAGTGAAGTTATAAGCCCGCTCGACCTGCGTCAATGGTCGCCCGGAACGGCTCCGGGCCGCGCGGTGGGGTTCACCGTGCGGCCCGGAGC
>NZ_JBHXJG010000010.1:0-56026 GCF_042723425.1 Streptomyces sp. NPDC058375
GCATCCGCCACCGGCCCCGGACCGCCCGAGCGGGGATCAAGCCGCCGCCCGCTCCGCAACGGCGCTGCCTCGACCTCGTGATTTCGGCTGCCCCGTGACCGCGAACGTGGTGATCTCGATCGCCGTCGGCGCGGCGTCAGGGCGCAAGAGCATGCCGCACGGGACGGCTATCGGCCGGGGGTCACGAGTTCTGGGCCTCGTCGACGGTGGGGTAGACACGGAGGAAGGCATCCGCGCCGACGACGGCGAGCAGGCGCTCGATCGTCTCGGAAGGGGCGGCGATCCGCAGATCGGTGCGTTGGTGGGTGGCGATGAGGAGCCTGAGGAACATGGAGTCGGCGAAAGTGATGCCGCTGGCGTCCAGGACCACGCCGGGGTGATTGGCCAGAACCGTGTCGATCTGTGCTTCGAGGGGCGGGAGGGAGTCCAGATCGAATTCGCCGCGGGGCGCTATGACGGCCAGTGGCACGCTGCTCTGCCTGTGTTCGTGGGTCGACATACGGGGCAGTATCCCCCGCCGTGAGCCGGGGTCACGTACCGGGGGCATGTCTGCCGCGACGGCGTGGGGCGGGAGGGCCGGTGTTGTGCCGGACAGTTCGGCCTAGGCGTCGGACAGGGTGGGCAGGACGATAAAGAGCGCATCGGCGCCGGTGGTGTCCAGGCGGCGCTGGAAGGATGCGCTTAGGGGCCCGACAAGGAGAACGGGGCAGCGGGAGAGCGCTTTGATCAGGTGTCCGAGGAGCGTCTCGTCGCCGAAATGCAGAGCTCCGAGATCAACGATGAGAGGGAGCTTTGACAGCATGGCGCGGGTGAAGGCGGCCTGAACACCACCCTCGTCGTCACAGGAGGCCCCGCGTAACGTGAGCACGTAGAAATCCGGATCCCGGAAGACGGCTTCGAGGATCAGCAGGCTTTGGCCTGGGGCGCCCCTCACCGATACCGCGCGACAGGCCCCAGGGGGGTGGGCAGGCGTAGAGCGAGCAGAGCGGTGTCATCGCTGGCCCAGCCGTCGTGATGGGCGGCCAGCGCGCTGCTGATGCTCTCCACGGTCGCCGCCGCGTCCAGCCCTGTGGTGCCGGCGAGGGCGGCGGCCAGCTCCACCTCGCCGAAGACCAGCTGTCCCGATCCGGGCGCGCGGCCGGGGCGGGGGCGGGCTTCGCAGGCGCCGTCGGTGTAGAGCAGGAGAAGGTCACCCGGGGCGAGACGGAACCGGACGTCGGTCAGCTCGACGTCCTTCACGACGCCGAGAAGTGTTCCCGGTGCCCCGAGCTCCTCGACACGGCCGTCGGCGCGGCGGATCAGCGCCGGAGGATGGCCGGCCAGGCTGATACGGCCGGCCAACCCGGTCGTGGTGAGGCGGAAGGCGGTGTAGACGGCTGTGAGAAACCGGGGAGCCCGCTGGTCGAGCATGGCGGCGTTCAGCTCGCTGAGCAGCGCGGCAGGTGGCAGGGGGCGGGTGGCGTTCGCGCGAACTGTGTAGCGGGCCAGGGCGGTGACCTTGGCGGCTTCCACGCCCTTTCCGCACACGTCGCCCAGAACAGCCGCGTGGGCGCCGCCGCGGATGGCGAAGAGGTCGTAGAAGTCCCCGCCCACTTCGACGCCGCTGGTGGCACCCGACGAGGCCGGGAGGTAGGACGCGGCGACGTCCAGTCCCGCCACCGGGTGCAGAACCGGAGGAAGGAGCCCCGCCTGGAGGGAGCGCGCGAGCTCGGCGGTGTGGCGGAGGATCCGCTCGGCTGCTTCCAGGGACTGCCGCAGGTGGAGCTCGGCGGAGACCGAGCGGGCCAGGGTCTCCAGCGTGGTGAGGTCCCCCTGGGACCAGGTCCGAGGAGCGTCGTCGATGACGCAGAAGCTCCCCAGCACGTCACCGTCCGGTGAGAGCAGAGGGAAACCGGCCCAGGCACCGATGTGCATGGGCCCGACCGAAGGGTGCTCCCGGGTCCGGGGATCTCGTGCCGCGTCGTGGATGACGAACGGCTTGCCGTCCAGCCCGATCAGAAAGTAGCAGAAGCTCTCGCGCACGGGGTTCTGGCGATCGGCGATCTCCGGGGCGTCCACAGCTTGCAGCAGAAGTACCGGTGGCTGCACAGGTACCCCGCGCCGCCAACTCTCGCCGGCGGGCGGGACTGTCGGGCGGGACTGTCAAGGCGGGCCTACCAGACCGTCCGGCCCGAAGGGCTCTTGTCGGCGCTGTCCTGCAGGGCAATCTGTACACACACGCGTTTGCCGACAGCTTCACGACGGAGTTCAAAGCTCTGGCAGACCGCGAGAACGAGCTCCAGGCCGTGCTGCCCGACCCGGTTCGGATCAGCGGGCGAGGGAGAGGGCAGAACCGGGCCCGAGTCCCACATCGAGATGCTCAGCACGGTGCCGTCGGATACGACATCGAGGAGGCACGGGCCCGGAGCGTACTTGCACACATTGGTGGCGAGCTCACTCACCACCAGCTGCGCGACGTCCGCCGCTCGCCCCGAAACCGTCCATGCGCGCAGCGACTGACCCGTGGAGAGGAACTCCCGTACGAAGCCGCGGGCACGACCGATGTCACCCGAGGTCATCTCGTACGCAGCACTGCTCCGCATAGTGGTCGTGGTGACCTCCTCCTTGCCTCTTCGGCTCACGTAACCGTCAGCAACTGTCAGCCGTTGCAGCCCCGTCCCAGTCGGCTGCACCAAGCAGCCGCGATGCCGCGTACCCGCTCCTGAACCTTTCAAGTCGCCCGCCTCGATCGGACGGCACGCGCGACATTGGGCCGCGTTTCCACAGTGTGAAGGGCGTCTCGCAGTCGCCGTGGCCCTCCGCGGAAGAGGCGAGGCGGGGCGGGGCGGGGCGGTCAAAGCATGGCGAGAGCGAAACTACGGGAAGGCATTTCGCCTCCCTGGTCCGGTGGTCTTGTGCACTTCGCCCCTGGTCGATCCCAGACCGGTCTCCGGATAATGACGCTCATGCCCGCAAACTCCTCGCGCTCGCCGCCGGGCTCGACCTGCGGTCGCGACGGGGCCGTCGGGCGTCGCGGCTGCCTTCGATGCAGTACGCAATGGACATAAGGCCGCTGCGCGGACTCCTGGTGGCCGCCCCTGCGCAGCGCCTGACACGGATGGGAGTGTGATGTCGTGACGACGGTGCTGGACTGGAAGCCGGATGCGCTGGAGGGATACCACCACCACACCTTCGACCTCGGCCCGGATCCGGACGGGGAGGGCAGGGCGAAGGCGGTTCTGGTCCGCAGGACGGGAGACGCGGCCGGCGCTGAGCCGCCGCAGGCAGCAGTCCTGCACGTCCACGGCTTCACCGACTACTTCTTCCAGGTCGATCTGGCGGAGTTCTATGCCTCCCGGTCTCATGCTTTCTACGCCCTGGACCTGCGCAAGTGCGGCCGCGCCCGCAGGCCCGGCCAGACGCCCCACTACGTCAGCGACCTGACACTGTACGACCAGGAGCTGAATCTGGCTCTGGATGCCATCGCCGCGGAACACCCGGGGTTGCCCATCCTCCTGGCCGCCCATTCCACCGGCGGCCTGATCCTTCCGCTCTGGCTCGACAGGCGCCGCGCGGCCGGCATGACGGGGCCCGACATCTCCGGGCTCGTCCTCAACAGCCCCTGGTTCGACCTCCAGGGCAGCACCGCGCTACGGGGCCCGATCACCCAGATCCTCCGCGCGGCGGCACGAGTGGTGCCGATGCGCACTCTGCCCCTCCCGAGCAGCCCCTATGGCGACACGCTGCACAAGAGCCGCAGAGGCGAATGGGACTGGGACCTCGGACTGAAACCCCTCCAGGGCTATCCGGTCAGCATCGGCTGGCTCAACGCCGTCCGCCGCGGCCATGCCGCCCTCCACCGCGGCCTCGACATCGGCGTCCCGTCGCTGATCCTGCGCTCGGACCGCAGCCATTTCTCCACCGGCCTCTCGGACCTGAGCGACGGGGCGGACCTCATCCTGGATGTACGCCAGATCGCCCGCTGGTCCGGCTGTCTCGGGGACGAGACCACGGTGGTCCCCGTCGAGGGCGCCCGCCACGACGTCTTCCTCTCCCGCACCGAGGTGCGGCAGAGGGCGTATGCGGCGCTCGCCGACTGGCTGGCCCGCCCGCGCCGCGTCCGTACGGCGATGATGCCCTGATCGTCGGTGCGGCGGACGGGCCAGGGTGCGGCCAGGTCACGACAGCGTGCGCCCTGGGGCGCCCCGGGGGCTCAACGTCTACATGAGTGCCTCCGTGGGGTGCGCGGCGGCGGCCCGGTCGACGGTGGCGCGGGCCTTGGCCGCAGGGACGCCGAGGGTGAGCAACTGGCTGTAAGCAACGTCCGTTTCGTCACCGTCCCAGACCCCCTTCTGCTGGGCGGCGTGGAAGGTCAGGGAGCAGGCCTCGATCAGGTGAGCGAGCAGGTCGGCGTCCAGGGGTGACTGGAAGGCGCCCTGTTCCTGGCCGTGGCGGATCAGGGCGGCGACGGTGGTGTTGAACGGTTCCATCGCCGCGAACAGCGCATCTGCGGCACCGCGGCGCGCCACTTCGATGACCGGGCCGAACCGACTCGCCGTACCCCAAGTGCGCAGGATCAACCCCGCCATCTCCGCGGGCGCGTCGTCGGCGTGCACGTCGACCTCCCCGACGTACGCGATCAGCTCCTGCGCCCCGAGCCGCACCACGGAGGCGATCAGGTCCTGGCGGGTGGAGAAGTGACCGTACACGGTCCGGCGGACCATGTTGGCGGCCTCCGCGATGTCGTCCATGGAGGCGTCCGGATTGCTGGACAGGACGTTCTGCGCAGCGGTCAGTATCGCCAGCCGGTTCCGCTCGCGGGCCCGTAGGGACCGGCCGCGACCGGGCGCCGGTTCCGGGTGCTGAGAGTCAGGGAGCCTCACCACCTCATGTTTACA
Organism: Streptomyces sp. NPDC058375; assembly: GCF_042723425.1. Classification (NCBI taxonomy): domain Bacteria; kingdom Bacillati; phylum Actinomycetota; class Actinomycetes; order Kitasatosporales; family Streptomycetaceae; genus Streptomyces; species Streptomyces sp. NPDC058375. The sequence goes on from NZ_JBHXJG010000010.1 coordinate 4,878, forward strand.
CACTCCGAGCCCCTTCAATTTGCACGAGGTGAGCAAAAATGCTCAACTCGTAGTGACGGTGCCGGGGGCCCGCCCCCATCGCGGCAACCGATGCCTGCGTCCCCCGGCCCGGACATCAGGAGGGCGCAATGAGCATCACGACCGTGAGCTTCCCCTCGGGCGGCGTAGAACGGAAGGGTGCTCTGTACCTTCCGGACGACGCGCTCGGCCCGGGAACCCGCCGTGGCGTACGGGCCGCGCTTCGGCGGCGTCAAGAAAATGCTGATCCCGTACCAGGCGACACCGCCGAGCCGGGCCGGCATCGCCGTGCCGGCGATCGCACGGAGACCTCCATGAGCCCGACCGAACTCATCCCGAAACAAACCCACTTCGGCATGGAGGGGCGATGAACAGCCTCTTCGCGAACACGCCGGTCGAAAGGATGACCGGCCCATATCCGCGGCGCTGGTGGGCGCTTGCCGTGCTGTGCCTGAGCCTGCTGATCGTGGTCATGGCCAATACGTCCCTGATCGTCGCGGCTCCGGACATGACCCGGGACCTGGAGCTCAGCAGCAGCGACCTGCAGTGGGTCATCGACGGCTACACCGTCCCCTACGCCGCGCTGATGCTGGTGCTGGGGTCGCTCGGCGACAAGTACAGCCGCCGCGGCGCCCTCATCACGGGCCTGCTGATCTTCGCGGGCGGTTCGGTGATGGGCAGCCTGGTGGACCAGACGGGCCTGGTCATCACCGCCCGCGCCGTCATGGGCGTGGGCGCCGCCGTGGTCATGCCCGCCACACTGTCCCTGCTGGTGGCGACCTTCCCCAGAAACGAGCGAACCCGGGCCATCACGGCCTGGACCGCCACCTCCGGCCTGGCCATCGCGGTGGGCCCTCTGGTGGCCGGCTGGCTGCTCCAGCACTACTCCTGGGGCTCGACCTTCCTGATCAACGTCCCCATCGCGGTGGTCGCCGTGCTGGGCGCGCTGGCCCTGGTCCCGCCCTCCAAGGCCCAGGCCATGGGCCGTATCGACTACGTCGGCGGCCTGCTCTCGATCGTCTCCGTCGGCGCTCTGGTCTATGCCATCATCGAGGGCCCGCACTTCGGCTGGGGGGCCGGCCCCGTCGCCGCGGCCGTGGTCGCCGCAGTGGGTCTCACCGTCTTCGTCCTGTGGGAACTCAGGCACCCGCACCCGATGCTGGACGTCCGCAAGTTCAAGCTGCGCCCTTTCAGCGGCTCCATGATCGCGGTGCTGTTCTTCTTCTTCGGCACCTTCGGATCGATCTACTACTCCACGCAGTTCCTTCAGTTCGTCCTCGGCTACGACGCCCTGGAGACCGGCGTGCGACTGCTGCCGCTGGCCGGAGCGGTCTTCGTCGGTGCCGCGGTGACCGGAAAACTGACCCCGAAGCTCGGGGTCAAGGCCATGATCATTCCTGGTATGGCCCTCGGCACCGTGGGCGTGTTCCTGCTCGCCCAGATCGACAAGGGCTCGACGTACACCGACTTCCTGCCGTCGCTGCTCCTGCTCGGCTTCGCGATCGGTCTGAGCGTTTCCCCCGCCACCGACACGATCATGGACGCCTTCCCCGAATCCGAACTCGGCGTCGGCGGTGGCGCCAACGACACCTCGCTGGAACTCGGCGGTTCCCTGGGCATCGCCGTTCTGGGCTCCCTGCTGGGCACCGCCTACAAGGACAAACTGGGCGACATGGTCGGCGGACTGCTCCCGTCCACCATCCTGGACACCGCCAAGGACTCCGTCGGCGGTGGCATCGCGGTCGCCGAACAGATCGCGAAGACCCCCGAGGGCGGTCCCGGCCAGGCCCGGGCCCTGGTCGACGCGGTGAACGAGTCCTTCGCCCACGGCGTGGCGCACACCAGCCTGATCGGCGGCATCATCATGGCCGTCGGCACCCTGATCGTCCTGGCCGTTCTGCCCGGCCGCCGAGCCGGCGGCCAACACCGCCAGGAGAAGACCGAAGCCGGAAAGCAGCACGCCTCCACGGACGCCGCCCCCCGTAACGGCGCAAGGAAGGACGGGCTCTGAACTCCGGCCGTCCTACGCTCGAACACGGATGGCAGGCGCGCCGACCGGGACGGCGTACGCGCTGCCGCCGGTACGCCCCCGCCCGAACAGCCCTCGCCATGCAGGTAGGCGAGGGCTGTTCGGGCGAGAATCACTCAGCTTGTCGCCACCGCAGTACGTCCAGGGCCGCGGCCACCGACACGACGTTCTCCGCAAGGGGCCGGGGGAGCAGTTCGTCGGCTTGGCCGAGCCGACGAATCACCGTGTTGCGATGGGTGAACATGCGCTTCGCGGTCCCCGTGACATTGCATCGTTCGCGCACATAGGTGTCCACGGTGCGCTGGATCTCGATATCCGCATGCAGGAGCCGGCCGAGTGTGTCGCGGAGGAACTCATCCACCTGGGTGGGGTCGTTGGCCAGCATCGCGACCAGCTGGACGTCCTCGTAACGAGCGGCCTGCTGGGGCGAGTCCAGTCGGGCCAGCATCCGCTGCGTGGCGACCGCGTCGAAATGGCTGCGACGGAAGCCGTCGATCCCGGTCGCGGGGCGCCCGAACGCCACACGGACATGCGGGCTGTCACTCAGTACCTCCGACATCTGCGCCAACGCGGGCACGTCGGCGGCCGGAAGCCAGATCCACAGCGCGGAGGCACCGACCGCGATCGTCAGGCGACGGGTGGCCCTGGCCATGCGCATGACCGCCTCGGTGACAGCCTCCAGTTCACCTGATGAACTCGACGCGTCACTCCATACGATGGCCGCGGTGTGCCAACCGCCCAATGGATATCCCAGTTCGGCCTCGGCGCGGGCCGACGCGACCGGTGCCCCTTCGAGCAGGAGAGTGACGATGGCCCGCCGCTCCGCCTGTGCGTCACGGAGGAGCTCAGCGCGTTCGGTCTCCATGCGGACGGAGACGGCAGCCACCGTGTCGTCGATGAACGTCGTCATCGACAACCAGGACACTTCCAGCAGTTCCTGAAGCTCAGCCGGGTCGCGCGTCAGGTCGAAGCAGATCGGCATCCACAGTTGCCAGGCCACGTTCTGACTGACGCGATACGCCTCCAGCCCCCGCTCATCGATGCCGCTGCGTACCAGGTTACGGGCGATCTCGGCCGCTTCGGCCGCAGAAATCGTGGGCACGGGGTCGCCGGGGTGGTGCACGTTGGCCAGCGACCAGCGGAGCACGTCAGCGAGACTCGACCGCCGCGTCGACGCGAACAGCGCCGGGTCCTCGGTCGCCGCGCGCATGCGCTGACGGCTCAACGACGCAGCGTGCAGCAGATCCACCCACTCATCGCGACTGGCGAGCACGCGCTCCGACGCCTGCCGCAGAAGTTCCCGGACAGGTGGAGAGACGGCGGGCCATGACGTAGCCGGTGTAGCGCTATGCACCATTTCAAGATTATCGCAGTGCACTTTGCGCCTGTGCAACGTCTCGGAGGGCGGCAATCCTTGTTCGTGTCGAAGGATCACAGGCTCACCGAGACCACCCTGAGGAGGCCCACCCCATGGCCGATTCGCAGCCAGTCGTGGAGCACTTGGATGTGCTCGTCATCGGAGCGGGTCTGTCCGGCATCGGAACAGCGTGCTACGTCAAGAAGCTGCTTGAGGCGAAGAAGCTTGCCATTCTGGAGTCCCGTGGTGCGGCAGGCGGCACGTGGGACCTGTTTCGCTATCCCGGTATCCGCTCCGATTCCGACCTGCAAACGTTCGGCTACGAGTTCAAGCCGTGGCGCGAAAAAGAAGCGATCGCCGACGCACCACAGATCCTTTCGTACCTCCGCGAGACGGCGGCTGAGCACGGAGTCGACCGCGATATTCGCTACCACCATCGAGTGGTGCGCGCTTCGTGGTCCTCGTCCGCGGCCCGTTGGACGGTCGACGTCGAGCGTACCGACACCGGCGAGCGCGTCCAGCTGTCGGCGTCCTGGATCTTTTCCGCGGCCGGCTACTACCGCTACGACGAAGGATTCACGCCGAAGTTCGAGGGCCGTGATCAGTTTCGCGGCACGATCGTGCACCCCCAGCACTGGCCGGAACACCTCGACTACACGGGCAAACGCGTCGTGGTGATCGGAAGCGGCGCTACAGCGGTCACCCTTGTCCCTGCCATGGCGGACGATGCCGAGCATGTGGTCATGCTGCAGCGCACACCCTCTTACGTGCTGCCGATCCCGCGCCGGGACCGCATAGCCAACGCGCTCCAGCGTTTTCTCGGCGCAGAGCGCGGTTACGCGATCACGAGGCGCAAGAACATCGGTCGCATGCGGACCATCTACTGGCTGTGCCGACGATACCCGAATGCGGCCCGGCGGTTCATCAAACGGCAGATCCGCAAACAGCTGCCGACGGGCTACCCGGTCGACAAACACTTCACCCCACCCTACGACCCGTTCGACCAGCGGTTGTGCATGGTCCCCGACGGCGACCTGTTCCGTTGTGTCGCCGATGGCCGGGCGTCGATCGTGACCGATCGCATCGCCACCTTCACACCCTCCGGCATCCGGCTTGAGTCCGGACAGGAGATCGAAGCCGACGTTGTCGTCACCGCCACCGGTCTGAACCTGCAAGCCTTCGGGGGCATCGAACTGACCGTCGACGGGGTGCCGACGCACCTGTCCGACACCGTCACCTTCAAAGGCATGATGCTTTCCGGCATACCGAACTTCACCTACGCACTCGGCTACGCCCACTCCTCCTGGACCTTGAAGATCGGTCCCGTCAGCGAGCACTTCAGCATGCTGCTGGATCATATGGACACCCGTGGGCACGAGATCTGCCGTCCGATGCTCGCCGATCCCCTGATGCCGCGTCGCCCTTTGATGGCCCTGTCGTCCGGCTACGTCCGGCGCAGCGTGAACCAGCTCCCTCACCAAGGTGACCGACGGCCGTGGACGAGTTCCGTCGACCTGCGCGGAGATGTGGCGCTGCTGCGGAAAAGTGGCGTCGTCGATCCGGCGCTCCACTTCTCCAAAGCAGCCGTACCTGCCAAGGCCCAGGTGCCACAAGAGGGCTGACTCGTCTGGAGAAACCGGTGAACAGGCACGTTGGGTCCATGCCGACGTGACGAACCGGAGCCGGCAGAAGGACGTGCCGGTGGCCTTCGAAACCCAACACGATCTTGCGGAGCGAAAAGGCGGCCGAAGAAGGCTTGGACTACGGCTGGTCTGCTGTGACAAGACGGCCCATCCGTAACGATGAAGAAAACGAGGTTCCGATGTCTGACGACGCACCGCTGGTCGACGTCCACGCCCACTACACGACCGCGGAGTACATCGCGAGCGCGAAGGCTGCTGGACACCTGATGGCCGATGGCATGCCTGCCGATTACTGGCCTTCGTGGACGCCCGACGCGCATATCGAGCTGATGGACCAGTGCGGCATCGGCAAGTCCTATCTGTCGATGTCCTCCCCGGGGGTCCACTTCGGTGATGACGCCGCCGCTCGCGAGCTGGCACGGCAGGTCAATGACGCGGGCGCCGAGGCCAAGGCGGCGTTCCCGGACCGGTTCGGACTGTTCGCCAGTCTTCCGATTCCCGACGTCGGCGGGTCGCTCGACGAAATCACCCGCGCCTTCGACGATCTCGACGCGGACGGCTTCATCGTCATGTCGAACGCCGGCGGAACGTATTTCGGCAGCGTCGCAAGTCGTCCGATTCTCGAAGAGCTCGACCGGCGCAACGCCGTGGTCCTTCTTCATCCCACGTCTCCACCGGAACACGAGCTCATCGATCAGGGCTGGCCGCGACCGATGATCGAGTTCTTCTTCGACACCGCGCGATCAGTCGTCTCGTACATCGCCAACGGCTTCATCGACGAGTTCAGCAATATCAGACTGATCCTGCCTCACGTGGGCGGTGTGCTTCCGTTGCTGGCGATGCGCGTCGAAATGTTCCTGCAAGGAGGCGGGCTGGCCCAGAACCGGACGGTGCAGGAGCTGCTCGGTGACTGCTACTTCGACCTGGCCGGCAACATCGGGCCCGAGCACCTCGCCGCACTGAGCTCCGTCGCCCAACCGGACAAGATCCTCTTCGGCAGCGACTACTGCTGGACGCGGGCAGAGCCCACCCGATTGCGTCTCGAATTCGTCGACGAGCTGTTGGAAGCGAGCCTTCCGAACTGGCGAGCAACGACTTCGAACAACGCCCGCAAGCTCTTCACCTAGGTACTGTCTCCTGGAAGGCTACCGGCACCATTCCTGCAGGTAAGTGGAAGAGGTGATCTTGCAATCGTGCCCGGCGGTGTCGAGCCGATCTGCCGTGTGACGTTCCGGTGAGCTGGTGGCTGCAGACATCTGGGACAAGCGGCGGACACCGACAAAGCAGCGACCACAACCGCCGGAAGGACGTTCGATCATGCTTCGAGCCAGACCATGCATCCGCGTCTCCACCGTTGGTACTCAACGGCGGTACGTCTCCAGCAGCCGCAGCCACACCTCGCTGATCGTCGGGTACGCCGGGACCGCGTGCCACAGCCGGGCGATGGGGACCTCGCCCGCGACCGCGACCGTCGCCGAGTGCAGGAGTTCGCCAATTCCCGGGCCGACGAAGGTGACGCCGAGCAGGATCTCGCGGTCCAGGTCCACGATCATCCGGGCGCGGCCCCGGTACCCGGTGGCGTAGAGGCCGGAGCCGGCGACCGAGGCGAGGTCGTAGTCGACGGCGCGTACGCGGTGGCCCGCGCGTTCGGCCTCGGCGAGGGTGAGGCCGACGGACGCGGCCTCGGGGTCGGTGAAGACGACCTGGGGGACGGCCGCGTGGTCGGCGGTGGCCGCGTGGGCGCCCCAGGGGGCCGTGTCCAGGGGAGTCTTCAGGGCGCGGGCGGCGATCGCCGCGCCCGCGATGCGGGCCTGGTACTTGCCCTGGTGGGTCAGGAGGGCGCGGTGGTTGGCGTCACCGACCGCGTACAGCCAGTCCGTGCCCTCGACGCGGCAGCTGTCGTCCACGGTGAGCCAGGAGCCGGGTTCGAGGCCGATCGTCTCCAGGCCCAGGTCGTCCGTGCGCGGGGCCCTGCCGGTGGCGAAGAGGATCTCATCCGCCTCGATCCGGTCGCCGTCGTCCAGCTCGACGGTGACCGGGCCGTCGGGTGCGGGGCGGTGGACGGCTGTGACGGAGACGCCCGTACGGATCGTGGCCCCGGCCTCCGTCAGTGCCTCGGCCACCAGCTCGCCCGCGAAGGGCTCCATCTTCGGGAGCAGGCCGCCGCCCCGGATCAGCAGGGTCACCTCGGAGCCCAGCGCCTGCCAGACGGTCGCCATCTCGACGCCCACGACTCCCCCGCCGACGACCACGAGCCGACCGGGGGCCTCCTTGGCGCTGGTGGCCTCGCGGCTGGTCCAGGGGCGGGCCTCCTCGATGCCGGGGAGGGCGGGGACCACGGCCCGGGTGCCGGTGCAGACGGCGACGGCGTGGCGGGCGGTGAGCCGGTGCTCCGTGCCGTCGGGGGCGGTGACGGTGACCGCCCGGGGGCCGGTGAACCGGCCCGTACCCCGGTAGACGTCCGCACCGACGCTCTCCAGCCAGGCGACCTGGCCGTCGTCCTTCCAGTGGCTCGTCTCCTCGTCCCGGTGGGCGAGGACGGCCCCGACGTCCAGGGGGCCCTGCACGGCTCCGCTCAGTCCCGGCACCCGGCGGGCGTCGGCACGGGCGACGACGGGGCGCAGCAGCGCCTTGCTCGGCATGCAGGCCCAGTAGGAGCATTCACCGCCGACCAGTTCCGATTCCACGACCGCTGTGGAGAGCCCTGCGGCGCGGGCCCGGTCCGCCACGTTCTCTCCCACCGGACCTGCGCCGATGACCACTACGTCGTAGGCCGGGCTTTCGGAGGTCTTCCCTGCGTCAGTCATGGAAACAGTGTCCTCTCGGGTGTGCCCGCCGGCCACATGGGCAGGCGGAATAGCGCAAGTGCCGTCACCGTTGTGCCGGACAGGACCGTCAGGATCCCCGGCAGAGGAAGAGGTATCCCCAGCATGAGCACCGTCGAGCTCACCAAGGAAAACTTCGATCAGGTCGTCAGCGACAACGATTTCGTCCTGATCGACTTCTGGGCTTCCTGGTGCGGCCCCTGCCGGCAGTTCGCGCCGGTCTACGACTCGGCCTCCGAGCGCCACCCGGACCTGGTCTTCGCCAAGGTCGACACCGAGGCGCAGCAGGAGCTGGCGGCGGCCTTCGAGATCCGCTCCATCCCGACGCTGATGATCGTCCGTGACAACGTCGCGGTCTTCTCGCAGCCCGGGGCCCTGCCCGAGGCGGCGCTGGAGGACGTCATCGGGCAGGCCCGGAATCTGGACATGGACGAGGTCCGCAAGTCCGTCGAGGAGCAGAAGCGGGCGGCCGAGGCGGGGCAGGGGCAGGGGCAAGGGCAGGGACAGCCGGAGCCCCAGTAGCCGCCCGACCGGCACACGGGACGCCCCGGGGGCCCTGACCGACACCGTCGACACGGTGTACGCGGTCGGGGCCCTCAGTCGTGCCCGGGCGCGCGGCCAGCACGCGGTTGTCGGGGCCCTGGGTCTCGGTCATGCCCGGCCGTGCGTACGCGTTCTCAGGGCGCGGGGCGCTCGCCCTCGGCTCCGGCTACGCGGACCGACATGCCGTAGTCGAGTTCCTCCCCGTCGATGAGCACGGCCTCCACCGTCCGGGTCTCCGGATCGACGTCCGCCTCCATGCCCTCGCCCGCGTACCGGGGGTAGCCCGAAGCCCCCGTCTCGCCGGTGGCGGCGACGACCGCGGACCGGATCGGCCGGCCGGGGGCTCCGCTGCGCGTCCTGCTGTGGTCGGGGATCAGGAGGAGCTCGTAACTCTGCGGATGGCTCATGCCTCCGACGCTAGACACCCGCCGTGCACCGCGCATGTCGTCGCGCCGGAGGCGGTCAGCTGGATTCCCGGTGGACCACGCTGGTGCGGAGCAGGTCGTGGTGGACCGGTGACCCGCCCGGGTGCTGGACCATGCGGTCGATCGTCTCTGCCAGCGGTTGCGGCATGGCGAGTTCCATCCGGACCGTGCTGAGCCGGGGGCGCAGCAGTCTGCCGATGAGGGCGTCGTCCGCGCCGATCACCGCCGTGTCGGCGGGCACGGCCACCCCGGCGTCCTGGAGGGCGCGCATCATCAGCATGGCGTACTCGTCGTTGTACGCGAACACCGCGTCCAGTCCCAGGTCCGGCCAGCGGTCGGCCAGCCGCTGCGCGGACTCCTCCTCGTACCGCAGCGGCAGCGGGCAGATACGGGCCGCGGCGGCTGCGGCGGCGCGCCGGGCGCCGGCGAGGCGGGTTTCGGCGAAGGACGCCCGGCTCGGTTCCTGGGGCATGACCACGCCGATGTGGCGTCGGCCGCGGGCCAGCAGGTGTTCGACCGCGCTCACCCCGACCCGGCGTTGGTCCATGACCAGGCCGTGCGCCCCCGGCACCGGGTCGGGGCCCAGGGTGATCACCGCCTTGGCGCCGGAGCGGGTCAGGATGCCGGTGCCGTGCGGTGTGAGCGCGATGCCCGGCGGTACGACGACGGCGACGGGCCGCAGTTCGGCCCAGGCCGTGGCCGCCTCGTCGGCGGTGAGGCCGACGCTGCCGTACTGGACGACGGTGTAGTCCAGGCGGCGCAGTCCGGACTGGAGTTCCTCGAAGAAATACTGGTGCGGTGGCCCCCCGGGTATGTGGCCGGAGGGCAACAGGACCATGCGGCTGTGTCCGGCGCGCAGACTGCGGGCAGCCGCGTGCGGCACGTAACCGAGTTGGAGGGCGGCCTCCCTGACCCGGCGTCGGGTGGGATCGCTGATCCGGACGGTGGCGTTGTTGTTCAGTACGTACGACACGGTGGCCCGGGACACTCCGGCGAGGCGCGCGACATCGGCGCTGGTCGGGACGGAGACTTCGGCGGGCTGCTGGGGTAACTGGCTCATGGCGTCGGGCAGTCTTCCAGACCCGTGGGGGCGGGTTTCGGCCCGGGGCCCGCAGGTCCGGTCACGGTGGCCGGAACGCCGCCCCGCGGCCCCGGTCCGACGCCCCGCTCCCGGGATCGGGGGTCAGGCGTTCTACGGTGTTGCGATGACGTTCCACGACAGCGCGTACCGTTCCGACAACCCCTTTGACGTGCCCGGCAGCAGCGGGCCGACCGCCACCGTGCAGGCCGATCCCGACGATGTGGGGTCCGTGCGCACCTCCTACGCCCCCGATCGCGACGGCGATCCCGACCCCGGCGAGATCGTCTGGACCTGGGTGCCCTTCGAGGAGAACGACGGGCGCGGGAAGGACCGGCCGGTGCTCGTGGTGGCCCGGGAGGAGGCGGGCACGCTGCTCGCCGTCCAGCTCTCCAGCAAGCAGCACGACCGGGACCACGAGTGGGTGGCGCTGGGCGCGGGCCCCTGGGACAGCTCGGGGCGGCCGTCCTGGGCCGATCTGGACCGGGTGCTGCGGGTCCACGAGGACGGGATGCGGCGGGAGGCGTGCGCCCTGGACCGGGAGCGCTTCGACCGGGTCGTCGGGCGGCTGCGCGAGCGGTACGGCTGGAGCTGAGCGGGCCTGCCGCCGCGTGGTCGGCAGGACCTGGGCGGGGCCCCTGCCGCAGACCCCGGGGGGCGGAACCCGGGCCACCCGGGGGCCAGGATCCGGGCCACAGACCCTGGGCAGGCCCCCGGCCGCAGACCCCGGAGCGGAGCCCGTGCGGCATGCTCTTACGGCCGCCGCCGGGCGGCACGCCCTTGCGGGCCCCGGATCAGGCGAAGGCCCGCGCGAAGGCGGCCCGGGCGGCGGAGTCGGGGTTCCGGTCCAGGATGCCGAAGACGATCTGCTCGAAGTGGCCGCCGAACCGGCCGCCCTCGCCGATCAGCGCCCGGAACGCCTCCGCCACCTGCCCCGGGTCGTGTCGGAACACTCCGCAGCCCCAGGCGCCCAGGACGAGTCTGCGGTAGCCCCGTACGGCCGCGACCTCCAGCACCCGTTCGGCGCGGGAGGCGAGGGCGGCCGGGACGCGGTGGGCGGCCTCGGGGGTCTGCCGTCGGATCACTCCGGCGTTCGGCGCGGGCGAGGTGAGGAATCCCGCCGTGTACGGGGCGTCCAGGAAGTGGCCCCGGTCGTCGCGGAAGACCGGCACGGCGGGCGAGTGGATCACCCGGTCGGTGTAGAAGGCGCTGCGCTCCGCGCGGTGGTGCGCGTAGTACTCGGGGGCGCGCAGCAGGGTCGTGTGGAGGGCCGATCCGCGGCACAGGGCCTCCTCCTGGGCCTGGGCGCCGTTGAGGTAGCCGCCCCCGGGGTTGCGGGCCGAGGCGTAGCTGAGGACGGCAACCCGGCCGGGGGCCTCGCCGGTCATCCGGCGGGCGGCTGCGAGGCTGCTCTCGCCGGTGACCTCGATGTGCGGGGTGCGGTCGGTGTCCAGGGCGGCGACGGGCACCGGATCCGGGCCGTAGAGCCTGGTGCCGGAGCGTGCGGCGGCCACGGCTCGCTCGATGGACACGTCCTGACCTGCTGCGTTGCGGTACCGCCCGGCCTCGACGACCGCTTCTGTCTCGCGCGCGATGCCGCGCAGCCGCGCGCTCACCGGCGCTCCCCCGTGTGGTGCATACGGGGCATGCTGGCGGGGAACCCGGCCTGGGCGCAATCGGATTTTCCTGGCTCGGGGGCACCCTTGTGCGATCTCCGGGTACGGGTTTGGCTGGTAGGCAGGCAGCTGAGAAGGAGGCCCTCATGGCCTTGGACATTCCCGGCGCAACCGGCTCGCGACCGGACGCCGCCCCCCTCGATGAGAGCGGGGCAGAGGATTTACTGCGCGGCATATGTTTCAAGACGGGTCCGCCCCGAACCGTGGGCGTGGAACTCGAATGGCTCATCCATGACCGGGAACGTCCGGACGTCCCGGTCGGGCAGGAGCGGCTGGACAGCGCCGTCGAGGCGGTCCGCGCGCTGCCGCTGAGCGCCGCGCTGACGTTCGAGCCGGGCGGGCAGCTGGAGCTGAGTTCGCAGCCGGCCGGCTCGTTGATGGAGTGCGTCGAGACGACTGCGGGCGATCTGGCGGCGGTCCGCGCCTCGCTCGGCGCGGTCGGGCTCGCGCCGGTCGGGCTCGGTGTCGACCCGTGGCAGTCGCCGCGCCGCCGCCTGCGGGAGCCCCGTTACGACGCGATGGAGGTCGCGCTGGACCGGTCGGGGCCGGCCGGGCGGACCATGATGTGCGCCTCCGCGTCGGTCCAGGTCTGTCTGGACGCAGGCGAGGAAGAGCCGGGGCCGCTCGGTTACGGACGGCGCTGGCAGCTCGCGCACCTGCTGGGCGCGGTGCTGGTGGCAGCGTTCGCGAATTCGCCGTTCCAGCAGGGGCGGCGGACCGGCTGGCGCTCCACCCGGCAGTCGCTGTGGGCCGACCTCGACCCGGGCCGGACCCTCGCCCCGGGCCACGGGCGCGCCCCGCGCGAGGCCTGGGCCGCACATGTTCTGGACACGACCGTGCTGTGCATCCGGCGCGAGTCGGGCCCGTGGGACGTGCCGGAGGGGCTCACCTTCCGCGAGTGGATCCGCACCGGGTCGCCCCGGCCGCCGGTGCAGGCAGATCTCGACTACCACCTCACCACGCTGTTCCCGCCGGTCCGGCCGCGTGGCCATCTGGAGCTGCGCATGATCGACGCGCAGAGCGGGCCCAACGGGTGGCTGGTGCCGCTCGCCGTCGCCACGGCTCTGTTCGACGACCCGGAGGCCGCCGAGACCGTTTACCGCGCCGTGAAACCGCTGGCCGAGACGGCGGGGCCCGCGGCCGCCCCACGTAACCCGCTCTGGACGACCGCTGCCCGCGAGGGTCTCGCCGATCCGGAGTTGCGGGCCGCGGCCACGGCCTGCTTCGGGGCGGCGCTCCCGGCGCTGGGGCGGATGGGGGCGAGCGACGCGGTGCGCGACACCGTGGCCGCCTTCACCGACCGTTATGTCGCCCGGGGCCGATGTCCGGCCGACGATCTGCCGGACCCTGGCGACCTCACCGACCCGAGCCTGCTCACCGATCCGGGGCCGCTCACGGATCCGAGCCCGTTCTGCGACCCGGGCTCGCTCGCCGATCCGAGCACGCCGTCCGATCCGAGCTCGCTCTCCCGCCCCGGTCCGCCGACCGGACCGCCCGCGGGCCCGGTCGTCGGCCGGCCGACGATCCCGCCGCATCCCGGAAAGGCGGCCTCCGCATGACCGAGCCCCGTGAGGACTTCGCACACCGCGAGCACTCCGACGCCTTCGACCCCGCCCGTTCCACCGCATCGGCCGGCTTTCCCGTCGCGTCGGGCATCGATCCGGAGACCCTGCGGAGGCGCGCCCTCGACGCGCTGCTGACCGCCCGCGACCGTACCGCCCTGCTCACCGACAGTGTGGACGATGGCGAACTGACCGCGCAGCACTCCCCGTTGATGTCGCCGCTGGTCTGGGACCTGGCGCACATCGGCAACCAGGAGGAGCAGTGGCTGCTGCGTGCCGTCGGTGGCCGGGAGGCACTGCGCCCGGAGATCGACGGGCTGTACAACGCCTTCGAGCACTCCCGCGCCTCCCGTCCCTCGCTGCCGCTCCTGGCCCCCGCCGAGGCCCGGACGTACGCCTCCGACGTACGGGGGCGGGCGCTGGACCTGCTGGAGGGCGCACCTCTGCACGAGGGCGGGCGGCCGTTGGAGCGTGCCGGGTTCGCCTTCGGGATGATCGCCCAGCACGAACAGCAGCACGACGAGACCATGTTGATCACCCATCAGCTGCGTACGGGACCGGCGGCGCTCACCGCACCCGCCCCGCCCGCACCCGTCGACGCCGAGGCGTTCTCGGACGAAGTCCTCGTTCCCGGGGGCCCGTTCACGATGGGAACCTCCGCCGAGCCGTGGGCCCTGGACAACGAACGCCCCGCGCACCGGCGCGAGGTGGCGGCGTTCCACCTGGACACCTCGCCGGTCACCTGTGGCGCGTACCTCCGCTTCATCGAGGACGGCGGTTACGGGGACGCCCGTTGGTGGGCTCCCGAGGGCTGGACCATGATCCAGGAACACGACCTGGAAGCACCGCTGTTCTGGCGCCGGGATGCCGGGCAGTGGCTGCGCCGCCGGTTCGGGGTGACCGAGCCGGTGCCGGACGACGAGCCGGTGCTGCACGTCAGCTGGTACGAGGCGGACGCGTACGCCCGCTGGGCGGGGCGGCGGCTGCCCACGGAGAGCGAGTGGGAGAAGGCCGCCCGGCACGATCCGGTCTCCGGCCGCTCCAGGCGCTATCCGTGGGGCGACGAGGATCCGACGCCGGAGCGGGCCAACCTGGGGCAGCGCCATCTGCGTCCGGCGCGGTCCGGGGCGTATCCGCAGGGCCGGTCGCCCTCCGGGGCGGGGCAGCTGATCGGCGATGTGTGGGAGTGGACCGCCAGCGACTTCCTGCCCTACCCGGGGTTCGTGGCGTTTCCCTACCGCGAGTATTCGGAAGTGTTCTTCGGCCCGGGCCACAAGGTGCTGCGCGGTGGTTCGTTCGCCGTGGACCAGGTCGCCTGCCGGGGCACCTTCCGCAACTGGGACCTCCCGGTGCGGCGGCAGATCTTCGCCGGTTTCCGTACCGCGAGGGATGCCTGATGTGCCGCCATATCGCCTACGTGGGCGGTCCGGTGGCGCTCGGCGATGTTCTGCTGCGGCCTGAGCACTCGTTGGTGCGGCAGTCCTGGGAGCCGCGCCGCCAGCGCTACGGAACGGTCAACGCGGACGGTTTCGGCGTCGGTTGGTACGCGGACGGGGATCCGGTGCCCGGACGCTACCGCCGGCAAGGCCCCATATGGGGCGACGAGACCTTCACCGACCTGGCCCGGGTGGTCCGCAGCACCGCGCTGCTCGCCGCCGTACGGGATGCCACCGAGGCGGGTGCGGACGGGGAGGCCGCGGCCGCGCCGTACGCCGCCGGGCGGATGCTGTTCAGCCACAACGGGGCGGTGAAGGGCTGGCCCGGTTCGCTCGCCGGCGCGGCCGCCGCCCTGCCCGCGGAGAAGCTGCTGTCGCTGGCCGCCCGTAACGACTCGGCACTGGTCTGGGCGCTGATCCGGCACCGGATGGACGCCGGGGACGACGTGCCGCGCGCCGTCGCGGAGACGGTCCGCGAGGTCGCGGCCGCCGCGCCCGGCTCCCGGCTGAATCTGCTGCTCACCGACGGCGCCACCATCACGGCGACCGCCTGGGGCGACACCCTCTGGTACCTCACGGAGCCGGGCCGCCGCACCGCGGTCGCCTCGGAGCCGTACGACGACGACCCGCTCTGGCGCGAGGTCCCCGACCGCACGCTGCTGGTCGCGACCGCCTCGGACGTCCTGCTCACCCCGCTCAAGGAGCCCGCCGCGTGAGTCCCTTTCTGCTGACCCGTACCCTGCCGGTGGACGCGACGGACGCGGCGCTGCGCGCCGACGTTCTGAGCGGCCTGACCCGGCATCCCAAGACGCTGCCGCCGAAGTGGTTCTACGACGCCCGCGGCAGCGAGCTGTTCGAGGAGATCACCCGGCTGCCGGAGTATTACCCGACCCGCGCGGAGCGGGAGATCCTGCAGACCCGCGCCGAGGAGATCGCCGCGGCTTCGGGGGCCCGGACCGTGATCGAGCTGGGCTCGGGGTCGTCCGAGAAGACCCGCCATCTCCTGGACGTCCTCCCCGACTTGCACAGTTACGTTCCCGTGGATGTGAGCGAGAGCGCGCTGACGGGGGCGGCCGAGTCGCTGCTCGCCGAACACCCCGAGCTGTCCGTCCACGGACTGATCGCGGACTTCACCGGCGGCCTGGCCCTGCCGGGGACGCCGGGGCCGCGCCTTGTGCTGTTCCTGGGCGGCACGATCGGCAATCTGCTGCCGGAGGAGCGGGCGGCGTTCCTGCGGTCGGTGCGCTCGCTTCTCTCGCCCGGTGACGCGCTGCTGCTGGGCACGGACCTGGTGAAGGAGGAGGAGACGCTGGTGGCCGCGTACGACGACGCGGCGGGGGTGACGGCGGCCTTCAACAAGAACGTTCTGAGCGTCGTCAACCGTGAGTTGGGGGCCGATTTCCCGCTCGACGACTTCGATCACCTGGCGGTGTGGAACCCGCGGGAGCGGTGGATCGAGATGCGGCTGCGGGCCCGCCGGGCGCTGAGCGTCAAGATCCGGGAGCTGGATCTCGTGGTGCCGTTCGAGGCCGGTGAGGAGCTGCGTACGGAAGTGTCGGCGAAGTTCCGGCAGGAGGACGTCCGCGAGGAACTGGCCGCCGCCGGTATGCGGCCGGCTCAGTGGTGGACGGACTCGGCGGGCCGGTTCGCCCTGTCGCTGGCCACGGCGGTCTGACAGCAGCGGCAGGGTTTTTCCGTGTTGAGGACGGCCGTTCGTGCCCTGTCGGCCAGGGCGCGGCGGCCGTTCTCGCCGTCTGCGGGGATCGGCGCGAGCACGTCGATGTGGGCGGTGAGCCCGGCCGCCCGCACCACCCGCCACAGGGAGGCAGCGAGCGGGTCGGACCCGACGAAGGCGACGGCGCCCGCGGCCGGTCCGTCGTGGTGTGCCGCGGTGCGGTAGGCGACGCGGACCGGCCGGACCGTCGCGCCGACGTCGATCGCCGCCTGGAACGCGGCGGGCCGGAACGCGCCGCCGCCTCCCCGTCCGCACCAGGTGCTGCCCTCGGGGAAGACCACGACCCGGGAACCGGAGCGCAGGGCCGTCGCGATGGTCCGTACGGCGGCGGGCAGGGCGCGCAGCCGTTCGCGGTCGATGAACAGGGTGCCGCCGAGCGCGGCGAGGGGGCCCAGCAGCGGCCAGCGCCGGATCTCGCTCTTGGCGACCATCCGCCCGGGCAGCACGGAGGCGACCAGCGGTATGTCGAGCCAGGAGATGTGGTTGGCGACGACGAGTTCCCCGCCCGGGGCGTCGCCCGAGGGGTGGTCCACCGCGTGCCGCCGGACCGTGACGCGTACGCCGAACGCCCGTGGAACGGCGTGCGCCCAGCGCCGGATCAGCCGGCGCCGCGGGGCGGGCCCGAGCAGCCGGACCAGCGGGACGCAGGCGACTCCCAGCAGGACCAGGGTGCACCCGGACAGCAGCAGGAGGGCGGCGGGCAGCGGAGCGCGTACCGCTCCGGTGTGCCGGGCGCAGCCGGCCGGGGTGCACGGGGCGACGGGCAGCCAGACACTCATCGCAGCGGGGCCAGGGAGAGGAAGTGGCGCAGGTAGCGCGGGTCGGTGCGGCGCATCGAGAGCAGGACGTACAGGTCGGCGACGTTGAAGTCGGGGTCGTACGCCGGGGCTCCGCAGACCTGGGCGCCGAGCCGGAGGTAGCCGCGCAGCAGGGGCGGGAGGTCGGCCCGGGAGCCGGCTTCCGTGCCGTGGGCGGAGGAGTCCCAGAGGCGGTGCGGGGTGACCCAGTGCTCCTGGGGCGCGAGGTGCGACGCGCGTACGGTGTTCCAGCTCCGGGCGGCCGACACGCCGCCGTCGGCCAGCGGCAGGGAGCAGCAGCCCGCGATCCAGGTGTGGCCGGTGCCCTCCATGTAGCGGGCGAGTCCGGCCCAGACGAGGGCGACGACCGCGCCGTCGCGGTGTGCGGGGTGGACGCAGGAGCGGCCGACCTCTACGAGGTCGTGGCGGATCGGGGCGAGCCGGGTGAGGTCGAACTCGCTCTCCGCGTAGAGGCGTCCGGCGCTCCGGGCCCGGTCCGGGGGCAGCAGCCGGTAGGTGGCGACGTCTCCGGTGGCGGTCTCGCGGACCAGGAGGTGGTCGCAGTACGCGTCGAAGGCGTCGCTGTCCAGACCGGGTTCGGGCCCCTCGAGCCGGGCTCCGAGCTCACCGGCGAACACCAGGTGGCGCAGGCGCTGCGCCGCGCGCAGGTCCTCCTGGCAGGTGGCGAGGGAGACGCGGTAGGCGGGTTCCGGGGCGGTGGCCGGTTGGGGGCCGGAGGCAGAAGCGGGGCCGGGGACGGAGGCAGGAGCCCGGGCGGAGGCGAGGGCCGGGGCGGAGGCGGGAGCGGCGGGGTGCGGGGCGGGAGCGGCGGGGTGCGGGGCGACGGGCAGCACGGTCATGGCGGTCTCCGGGGACGGGAGCGGTCAGGGGCCGGGCCGTCGCGGGTGCGACGCACCGACCCCCTACTTCTCCCGTTACCGGCTGGATTCGACGTGACCGCCGTGGGGAGCGCGGATGTGCGACGGCTGAATCCCAGGGACGGAGCGTCCGCCGGGCCGCCGCCCGGATCCCCCCGGCCGCCGTCCGCCGCCCCGGGCGTGGGCTCAGCCGCTGCCGGTGAGCATGGCCGTGATGCGCTCGGAGGCGGTCTTGGCCTCCTGGGCCGGGTCGCCGCCCTGGAGCACGGCCGTCATGTAGGGCTTGATCGGGTTCTCCGCCTCGACCCTGGCCCACTGGGACGAGTTGGGGGTGGCGCGGCCGCGCGTGGCGCCTTCGGCCATCGCCGCGGTGCCTTCGTCGCCCTCGATGACATGGGCGAGGTTCGGCTTGTTGGGAACGTAGCTCATGCTCCGGGCGAGCTCCGTCTGCCACTTCTCGCTCGCCAGCGCCTTGACGACGGCGATGCCGGCGCTGCGCTCGTCGGCGTTCTTCGGGACGATGAGGTCGGAGCCGCCGGTGAATACCGAGCCTGGGGCTTTCGCGGTCTTGCCGGGAATGGGGAAGTAGCCGAGTTTTCCCTTGAGTTCGGGATTCTTCTGCTCGATGAGCGCGGCGCTGCCAGGCACCGAGATGATCTGGGCGACATCGCCCTGGGCGAATACGTCGGTCTGCGGGGGCTTCTCCTCGTCGGCGTCCTTGGGGCCGTCGCCGAGCGCCTGGAGTTCCTGGTAGAACTCCATGCCCGCCAGGGCCTGCGGGGTGTCCAGGGCGCCCTGCCAGTCGCCGCCGTTCTCGTCGGCGAGCTCGCCGCCCTCGTCCCAGATGAATCCGGCGAGCACGTACCAGTTCTGGCCGGCCAGGTAAATGCCTTGATTCCCCGCGTTGTTGAGCTTCTCGGTGGTGGCGATCCACTCGGTGCGCGTCTTCGGGACGGAGTCGATGCCCGCTCCCTCGAAGATCTCCTTGTTGTAGATCACCACCCGGTTGGCCGCGTACCAGGGGATGCCGTACTGCACACCGTTGATGCTGCCGGGCTGGGCCAGGCCGGGCAGCCAGTCCTCGCTGCCCAGGTCGCGCATCGATTCGAGGGTCAGATCCCGCAGGCCGCCGCTCTCCGCGTACTGCGCGACCTGCGTGTTTCCGACCTCGATCACGTCCGGGGCGTCGTCGCCCTCCAGCGCGGAGATGACCTTGGGGCCGATGCCGCTCCACTCCTGGATCTTGAAGTCCAGCTCGATCGAGGGGTTCTCCTCCTCGTACGAGCGGGTGAACTTGTCCAGGAAGCCGGGCGAGACGCTGTCCTTCATCAGCCAGACCGTCACCGTGCGGTCACCGCCGCCCGAGCCCGATATGTAGCCGCATCCGCCGAGTGCGACGGTCGAGACGAGCGCGATGGCTCCGGCCAGGATGCGGTTCTTCACGTGGTCACCTTCTGCGAAACGGCACGACGAAATCGGACCCGGTGTGGGGGATTGCGGGCGGCGCTCGCACGGGTGGTTGGCTGAATTTTGGTATGGACCAATCAGTAGGTCAAGGCGGACGCCCGTCCCGATTCGCCCCGCCCTCCCCCTCGCGGGACACCCGGGATTGGGGCAACGTGGTCACAGGAGAGGAGACAAACAATGGCGAACCACACCTATCGGGTCACCGAGATCGTAGGAACCTCCGAGGAGGGCATCGACGCGGCGATCCGGAACGGCGTCGCAAGAGCGGCGGAAACGTTGCACAATCTCGATTGGTTCGAGATTAATCAAGTTCGCGGCCATATCGAAGATGGCCGAATCGCGCACTATCAAGTCGGCCTGAAGGTCGGTTTCCGGCTCGACGAAAATACCTGATCAGGTACGCCCCTCGCGTTCCTGCGCATCCTTCAGCGCCGCCGAAGGATCGGCCAGGCGGGCCCGCACCACGGCAAATCCGGCCACCTCGGCCGCATCGCAGACCAGCTCGTCGTCGTCCACGAGCATGCGCACCTGCCCCGTCCGCCCCAGCCGCCGGAGGATGTCCAGCTTCGTCCGGCGGGCGGGGCGGCGGTCGTCGTTGCGCCGCATGAACAGCGTGCCCTCGGGCAGCCCCTGACGGCTCAGCCAGCGCACGGTGTCGCGGCGGCACCGCTCGGGCCGTCCGGTCAGATAGACGATGCGGCACTCCTCGGCGCTCGCGAGCACCATCCGTACGCCCGCCGGGAGCGGCGGATCGTCCACGGCCGCGGCGAAGAACCCGGGCCAGTCGCGCTTCGCGCCCTCCAGGAAGTGCTGTCGGTGGGCGGTGTCGGCAAGCGTGCCGTCCAGGTCGAAAACGGCCAGCGGCCGTGCGTCGTCACTCACTCCCCCAGCTTAGGAACAGCTGAGGAAGCGCCTCGGGAATCCCTGCGGAACGAGCGCGTTGAACTGAGCGTGAGCTCCGTGATCGCGTCGACCCGCTTCTCCGTCCTGGACCGTTCCCGCACCCGTGAAGGGCACGACGCCCCCCGGGCGCTGCGCGACACCGTGGACCTGGCCCGGGAGGCGGAAGCGCTCGGCTTCCACCGCTTCTGGGTCTCCGAGCACCACGGGGTGCCGGGCGTCGCGGGGTCGGCGCCGACGGTGCTGGCGGCCGCCGTCGCCGCCGCGACCTCCACCATCCGGGTCGGCACCGGCGGAGTGATGCTGCCCAACCACCGGCCGCTGGTCGTCGCCGAGCAGTTCGGGGTGCTCGCCTCCCTCTTCCCCGGCCGGATCGACATGGGGCTCGGCCGCTCCGTGGGTTTCACAGACGGCGTACGGCGGGCGCTCGGCCACGGCAAGGAGGACGCCGAGGACTTCCCCGGACGCCTCACCGAACTGCTCGGCTGGATCGACGGCACCCAGCAGGCCCACCCCGGGGTGCACGCCCACCCGGCGGAGGGCCTGCGCATCCCCGCGTACGTGCTCGCGATCGGCGAGGGCGCGTCGGTGGCCGCGGCCACCGGGCTCCCCCTCGTCATCGGCGATCTGCGCGGCAGGGAGAAGGTGCTGCGCGCCATCGAGGTCTACCGCCGCGACTTCCGCCCCTCAGCCCGCGCCGAGCGGCCCGAGGTGATCGTCGCGGGCACGGTGGCCGTCGCGGGCACCGAGGAAGCGGCCCGCCGGCTGCTCGTACCGGAGGCGTGGGCCATGGCGTACTCCCGTACGCACGGGGACTTTCCGCCGCTGGCCCCGGCCGAGCGGGTCGAGGCGCTCACCATGACGGCCAAGGAGCGGTCGCTGTACGAGCGGGGGCTCGACGGCCACATCCACGGCACCGAGGACCAGGTGACCGCCCAGCTGGAGCGGGCGATCGGGGAGACCGGGGCGGACGAGGTGCTCGTCACGACCAGCACGTACGACCGGGAAGGGCTGATTGACTCGCTGCGGCGGCTCGCGCGGATCGCCCGCCCGGGCTGATGCCCATGCCGCGCGCTGCCCGGTCCCGGGCGGCCGCCACCGGCACTGACGCCTAGAATCGAACTGTTTGTCCCTCCAGGTCCAGGCGTCAGCACCCCACCCGTACGGAGCCGAGCCCCATGCCCTCCCCCCACGATCCGTACGTCCGGGTGCGCGGCGCCCGCGAGCACAACCTCAAGAACGTCCGGGTCGACATCCCGCGCGACACCCTGACCGTCTTCACGGGCGTGTCGGGGTCGGGGAAGTCCTCGCTGGCGTTCGGAACCATCTACGCGGAGGCGCAGCGCCGCTACTTCGAGTCGGTCGCCCCGTACGCCCGGCGGCTGATCCATCAGGTGGGCGCGCCGGCGGTCGGGGAGATCACCGGGCTGCCGCCCGCCGTCTCGCTGGAGCAGCGGCGCTCCGCCCCGGGGGCCCGGTCGTCCGTCGGGACGGTGACCACGCTCTCCAATTCGCTGCGGATGCTCTTCTCCCGCGCGGGGGACTATCCGCCGGGGGCCGAGCGGCTGGACTCCGACTCCTTCTCCCCCAACACCGCTGTCGGGGCGTGCCCGCAGTGCCATGGGCTGGGACGGATCCACCGGACGGACGAGGAGCTGCTCGTCCCCGATCCCTCGCTGACGATCCGGGAGGGGGCGATCGCCGCCTGGCCGGGTGCCTGGCAGGGGAAGAACCTGCGGGATGTGCTGGACGCGCTGGGGTACGACGTCGACCGGCCGTGGCGCGAGCTGTCGGCGAAGGACCGGAAGTGGATCCTGTTCACCGACGAACAGCCGGTGGTGACGGTGCATCCGGTACGGGACGCAGGCCGGATCCAACGCCCGTACCAGGGTACGTACATGAGCGCCCGGCGCTATGTGCTGCACACCTTCGCCGACACCAAGAGCCGGTCGCTGCGGGCGAAGGCTGAGCGCTTCCTGGCCAGTGCCCCGTGCCCGGTGTGCGGCGGGAGCCGACTGCGGCCCGAGGCGATGGCGGTGACGTTCGCCGGGCGGACCATCGCGGAGCTGGCCGGGCTGCCGCTGTCCGTGCTGTCCGAGGTGCTGGCGGAGGCCGGGGCCCACGGCGAGGAAACGGCCCGGGTGCTGACGGGCGGTCTGCTGGCGCGGATCGGGACGGTGACGGAGCTGGGGCTCGGCTATCTGAGCCTGGACCGCACGGCCCCGACCCTGTCCTCCGGTGAGCTTCAACGGCTGCGGCTGGCAACGCAGTTGAGGTCGGGTCTTTTCGGTGTCGTCTATGTGCTGGACGAGCCGTCGGCCGGGCTGCATCCGGCGGACACGGAGGCGCTGCTCGAAGTCCTGAGCCGGCTGAAGGAGGCCGGGAACTCGGTCTTCGTGGTGGAGCACCAGATGGACGTGGTGCGGCGGGCGGACTGGCTGGTGGACGTGGGCCCGCTGGCGGGGGAGCACGGCGGGCGGGTGCTGCACAGCGGGCCGCCGGAGGGGCTCGCCCAGGTTCCGGAGTCGGCGACGCGGCGGTTTCTGTTCGAGGAGGGGCCCGCGCCGGTTCGGGAGCCGCGCACGCCGTCCGGGTGGATCCGGCTCACCGGCGTGGAGCGGCACAATGTGCGGGGCGTCGACGTGGCGTTCCCGCTCGGGGTGTTCACGGCGGTGACCGGGGTGTCCGGCTCGGGCAAGTCGACCCTGGTCGGCCAGGTGCTCGCCGGGGTGCTCGCGGACCGGCAGGCGGGCGAGGAGCCGGGACCGGGCGAGCGGTACTGCCGGGCGGCCACCGGCCTGGAGGCGGTGGACCGGCTCGTCCAGGTCGACCAGAAGCCCATCGGCCGGACGCCGCGGTCCAATCTGGCCACGTACACCGGCCTGTTCGACGGCGTACGGAAGCTGTTCGCGCGGACGGAGACAGCGCGGGAGCGCGGCTACGGGGCGGGGCGGTTCTCGTTCAACGTGAGCGGCGGGCGGTGCGAGACCTGCCAGGGCGAGGGCTTCGTCTCGGTGGAGCTGCTGTTCCTGCCCAGCACCTACGCGCCCTGCCCGGACTGCCACGGTGCGCGCTACAATCCGGAGACCCTGGACGTCACGCTGAAGGGACTGACGGTCGCTCAGGTCCTGGATCTCACCGTGGAGTCGGCCGCCGAGTTCTTCGCCGGGACGCCGGCCGTCGAGCGCGCACTGACCACCCTGCTGGACGTGGGGCTCGGCTATCTGCGGCTCGGCCAGCCCGCGACCGAGCTGTCCGGAGGCGAGGCGCAGCGCATCAAGCTGGCGGCGGAGCTCCAGCGCACCCGGCGCGGGCACACGCTGTATCTGCTGGACGAGCCGACGACAGGGCTGCATCCGGCCGATGTGGAGGTGCTGATGCGGCAGTTGCACGCGCTGGTCGACGCCGGGAACACGGTGGTGGTCGTGGAGCACGACATGGCCGTGGTGGCGGGCGCGGACCAGGTGATCGACCTGGGCCCCGAGGGCGGGGACCGGGGCGGCCGGATCGTCGCGGCCGGCACCCCGGCCGAGGTGGCGCGGGAGGCCGGGAGCCGCACGGCGCCGTATCTGGCGAAGGCGCTGCGGAGCTGACCGTGCGGGGCTGATCCGGTACGGCTCGCAGCTCTCCCCCGTCCGGCTCTCACGCCGCTGATCCCGTACGGCTCCGGATGCGAACCCGGGTCCGTACGGGATCAACTCCCCCGTCAGCGGCGGACTTTACGGGTCGCCCGCAGCCACTCCTTGTTCATCGCGGCGATCGACGGCAACGGGATGCCCTTCGGGCAGGCGGTCGCGCATTCGCCGGTCAGGGTGCAGCCGCCGAAGCCCTCCTCGTCCATCTGGGCCACCATGTCCAGGACGCGGGTCTCGCGTTCGGGGGCGCCCTGCGGCAGGACGTTGAGGTGGTTGACCTTGGCCGCGGTGAACAGCATCGCCGAGCCGTTCGGGCAGGCCGCGACACAGGCGCCGCAGCCGATGCATTCCGCGTTCTCGAAGGCGAGTTCGGCATCCGGCTTGGGCACCGGGGTGGCGTGGGCGTCCGGGGCGGTGCCCGTGGGGGCGGAGATGTAGCCGCCGGACTGGATGATCCGGTCGAACGAGGAGCGGTCCACGACCAGGTCCTTGATGACCGGGAAGGCGGAGGCCCGCCAGGGCTCGATATCGATCGTGTCGCCGTCGGCGAAGGACCGCATGTGGAGCTGGCAGGTGGTGGTGCGCTCCGGGCCGTGGGCGTCGCCGTTGATGACGAGGCTGCACGCGCCGCAGATGCCCTCGCGGCAGTCGTGGTCGAAAGCGACGGGCTCGTCCCCCGCGAGGGTGAGTTCCTCGTTGAGGGTGTCGAGCATCTCCAGGAACGACATGTCGGCGGAGATGTCGTCGACTTCGTAGGTGGCCATGGCGCCGGGCTCTTCGGCGTTGCGCTGACGCCAGACGCGCAGGGTGAGCTTCATGCGTAGCTCCGCTGGGTGGGGTGGACGTACTCGAAGACGAGGTCTTCCTTGTGCAGGACAGGGGCGCCGCCGGTGACGGTGAACTCCCAGGCGGCGGCGTAGGAGAACTCCTCGTCGCGCCGTTCGGCCTCGCCGTCCGCGGTCTGGGACTCCGCGCGGAAGTGGCCGCCGCAGGACTCGGCGCGGTGCAGGGCGTCGAGGCACATGAGCTCGGCCAGCTCCAGGTAGTCGACGATGCGATTCGCCTTCTCCAGCGACTGGTTGAACTGTTCGCCGGTTCCGGGGACCTTGATGCGCCGCCAGAACTCGTCGCGGATCTCCGGGATCTTGGCGAGCGCCTTGCGCAGGCCGTCCTCGGTGCGGGCCATCCCGCAGAACTCCCACATGAGTTCACCGATCTCGCGGTGGAAGGAGTCGGGGGTGCGGTCGCCGTCGACGGAGAGCAGCAGGTTGATGCGGTCCTCGGTCTCCGCCACCACCTCGGCGACGGCGGGGTGTTCGGCGTCGACCTGCTCGGTGTGCGGGTTGCGGGCGAGGTAGTCGTTGATGGTGGAGGGCAGGACGAAGTAGCCGTCGGCGAGGCCCTGCATCAGGGCGGACGCCCCGAGCCGGTTGGCCCCGTGGTCGGAGAAGTTCGCCTCGCCGATCGCGAAGAGGCCGGGGATGGTGGTCTGGAGGTCGTAGTCGACCCAGAGGCCGCCCATCGTGTAGTGCACGGCGGGGTAGATCCGCATCGGGACCGTGTAGGGGTCCTCGTCGGTGATCCGCTGGTACATGTCGAAGAGGTTGCCGTACTTGGCCTCGACGGCCTTGCGCCCCATGCGCTCGATGGCCTCGGCGAAGTCCAGGTAGACCCCTTGCCCGCCGGGGCCGACGCCGCGCCCCTCGTCGCAGACGTTCTTGGCGGCGCGGGAGGCGATGTCGCGGGGCACCAGGTTGCCGAAGGCGGGGTAGATGCGCTCCAGGTAGTAGTCGCGCTCGTCCTCGGGGATCTGGTTGGCGGGGCGGGTGTCGCCCTTGGCCCTGGGAACCCAGATGCGGCCGTCGTTGCGGAGCGACTCGCTCATCAGCGTCAGTTTGGACTGGTGGTCGCCGGTGCGCGGGATGCAGGTCGGGTGGATCTGGGTGAAGCAGGGGTTGGCCATGTACGCGCCGCGCCGGTGGGCCCGCCAGATGGCGGTGGCGTTGGAGTTCATGGCGTTGGTCGACAGGTAGAAGACGTTGCCGTAGCCACCGGTGGCCAGGACGACCGCGTCGGCGAAGTAGGTGTCGATCTTCCCGGTGACCAGGTCGCGGGCGACGATGCCGCGCGCCTTTCCGTCGACCACGATCAGGTCCAGCATCTCGGTGCGGGCGTGGAGTTCGACGCCGCCCGTGGCGATCTGCCGGGAGAGCGCCTGGTAGGCGCCGAGGAGGAGCTGCTGTCCGGTCTGGCCGCGCGCGTAGAACGTACGGGAGACCTGGACGCCGCCGAAGGAGCGGTTGTCGAGCAGGCCGCCGTACTCGCGGGCGAAGGGGACGCCCTGGGCGACGCACTGGTCGATGATCTCCACCGAAATCTGCGCGAGGCGGTGGACGTTGGACTCTCGGGCGCGGAAGTCGCCGCCCTTGACGGTGTCGTAGAACAGCCGGTGGATGGAGTCGCCGTCGTTGCGGTAGTTCTTCGCGGCGTTGATGCCGCCCTGCGCGGCGACCGAGTGGGCGCGGCGGGGCGAGTCCTGGAAGCAGAACTGGACGACGTGGTAGCCCTGTTCGGCGAGGGTGGCGCCGGCCGCGCCGCCGGCCAGGCCGGTGCCGACGACGATGACCGTGTGTTTGCGCCGGTTGGCGGGGTTCACGAGTTTGGCTTGGAAGCGGCGGGTGTCCCAGCGTTCGTTGACGGGGCCCTCGGGGGCCTTCGTGTCGACGGCGGGCTCGCCCGTGCGGTACTGCGTGTAGTCGGGCATGTCAGCTCACCACTCCGGTCATGACGGCGACGGGTACGGAGACGAAGCCCAGGGTCAGCACCGCCGCGAGGAGGTTGGCGAGGGTCTTCAGGATGCGGTCGCGGGTCGCGTTGCCGACGCCGAGCGTCTGCGCGGCGCTCCAGAAGCCGTGCTGGACGTGCAGGCCCATGGCGAGCACCGCGACGATGTAGATGACGTTGCCGTACCAGGTGGAGAAGGTGTCGATGACGTTCTGGTACGGGTGTCCGGCCTCGAAGCTCGTGTGCACGGTGCCGGTCGTCAGGTCGAGGATGTGCCAGACGATGAAGAGCGCGAGGATGATCCCGCCCCAGCGCATGGTCCGGGTGGCGTAGCTGGCCCGTGGCTTCTTGTGGACGTACTTGGCCGGGCGTGCCCGGATGTCGCGGCGGCTGAGCTGGTACGCCGAGACGCCGTGCAGCACGACGGCGGCGACGAGCCCCACGCGGACGATCCACAGCGCCCACTCGTAGTGCAGGATCGGTTCGCCCATGGTGCGCAGCCAGTGGGCGTACCCGTCGAACTCACCGGGCCCGAAGAAGATCTTCAGATTGCCCGCCATGTGCGCGACGAGATACCCGAGCATGATCAGGCCGCTCACGGCCATGATCGTTTTCTTGCCGACGGTCGAGTCCCAGAGCGTACGCGTCATCGACGGCCGTCGGTCCGTCCGCGTTGCCAATGCCATGGGAACGACGGTAGGGGCGGAGGCCTGATCAGTCCAAGACATGGCCTGGCTGATCTCCATAGGCAGAGCCTATCGGTGAGGACTATCGTCGACGTATGCATTTCCAGCAGCTCACCTACTTCGTGGCCGTCGCCGAGGCCCGGCACTTCACCCGGGCCGCCGAGGCGGTGCATGTCTCGCAGCCCTCGCTCTCCCAGCAGATCCGGGCGCTGGAGGCGGAGTTGGGCGCGGACCTGTTCAGCCGGGCCCGGGGCAACATTGCTCTCACCGACGCGGGCGAGGCGCTGCTGCCGCTGGCCCGGCGGATCCTCGCCGACGCGGAGACGGCGCGTCACGAGGTCCAGGAGCTGGTCTCGCTGCGCAGCGGCCGGGTGCGGCTCGGGGCGACGCCGAGCCTGTGCACCGGGCTGCTGCCGGACATGCTGCGCGCCTTCCACGACCGGCATCCGGGGGTGCGGCTGCTGCTGGAGGAGGGCGGCTCGCACGACCTCGTACGTCAGCTGGCGCGCGGAGCGCTCGACCTGGCGCTGGTGGTGCTCCCGCTGCCGGCCGCCTCGCCCGCGCTGACCACGGTGGAACTGCTGCGGGAGGACCTGGTGGTGGTGTCCGCGGCCACGGAGCCGCCCCCGGGGCGGGGCGGGTCGATCCGGATCGCGGATCTGGAGGGGGCGCCGCTGGTGATGTTCCGGCACGGGTACAACCTGCGGGAGCTGACGCTCGCCGCGTGCCGGGCGGAGGGCTTCGAGCCGACGTTCACCGTCGAGGGCGGCGAGATGGACGCGGTGCTCGGTTTCGTACGTGCGGGGCTCGGCATCGCCGTGGTGCCGAGCATGGCGGCCGCCCGGGCGGGCCACGACCTGCGGAGGACTCCGCTGGCGGGGGACGGGCTGCGGCGCACGATCGCGCTGGCGCACCGCAGCGACGTGGATCCGCCCCGGGCCGCGCGCGAACTCCAGCGGATGCTGCTGGAGCACCGGCCGGTCGCCGGCTGACGTGGGCCCGACGGCCGGGCGGGGGCCCCGCCCGGCGACCGCTCAGACCGCGTCCGCCAGCAGCAACGAGTGGATGCGGTCCGGGGCCCCGGGGCGGGCGTAGTACCAGCCCTGGGCGGTGTCGCAGCCGATCCGGCGCAGCTGCTCGGCCTGGGCGCCCGTCTCCACACCCTCCACCGTGACGGCCAGCTCCAGGCTGTGGGCCAGCGACACGATGCCCTCGACGATCTTCAGGTCGACCGGGTCCGCCGGGTGCTGCTGCATGCCCCGGGTGAAGGAACGGTCCAGCTTGAGCACGCTCACCGGCAGCCTGCGCAGGTTCGCCAGGTTCGAGTAGCCCGTGCCGAAGTCGTCGAGCGCGATGTCGACGCCCATCTCCGCGAGCTGCCGCAGCGGCTTGAGGAGATCGTCGTCGGCGCCGATCAGGGCGGACTCGGTCACCTCCAGGCAGAGCGCGCCCGGCTCCAGACCGGACCGTTCCAGTACGTCGACCGTCTCCGCGACCAACCGGGGGTGGTGCAGCTGGGTCGGCGAGAGGTTGACGTTGATCCGCAGCGGGCCGCCGTCGCTGTGCCGCTCCTGCCAGAAGTTCGCCTGCCGTACGGACTCCTCCAGCACCCAGCGGCCGAGCGGCACGATGAGCCCGGTGTGCTCGGCGAGCGGGATGAACCGGTCGGGGCCGAGCACCCCGTGCTGCGGATGGCACCACCGTACGAGCGCCTCCGCGCCGTGCACCGTGCCGTCGCCGAGGTGGACGAGCGGCTGGTACTCGATGAAGAACTCGCCCCGGTCCAGGGCGGCCGGGAGCGAGGTGGTCAGCCCGTGCCGGGTGATGGCGCGTGCGTCGGCCTCCGCGTCGGCGAGCTGGAAGCGGTTGCCGCCCGCCGCCTTGGCCCGGTACATCGTGATGTCGGCGCTGCGCAGCACCTCGGCGGCGCTGCGCTCCCCGGACGGCCCTTCGACGATGCCGATCGAGCCCCGGACGGAGAGCTCGCGTCCGTCGAGGCGAATCGGGGTGGCGAGCGCGTTCAGGATGCGGCCGGCCAGCTCGTGCACCTCTTCGGCGGTGTCCGGTCCGGTGGTCAGGGCGACGAACTCGTCGCCGCCGAGCCGGGCGACCATCTCGCCGGGTGCGGTGGCGCAGCTCTGGAGCCGGTCGGCGACCTCGACCAGGAGACGGTCGCCGGCGGCGTGGCCGAGGCTGTCGTTGATGGCCTTGAAGCCGTCGAGGTCCAGGTAGCAGAGGCCGAAGCGGACGCCTTCCTGGGCGGTGAGGGCCTTCTCCAGACGCTCGAAGAACAGGGTCCGGTTGGGCAGGCCGGTGAGTGCGTCGTGGGTGGCCTCGTACCGCAGCCGCAGGTTGAGCAGCCGCCGCTCGGTGGTGTCCTCCATGAGCGCGAGCTGGTACTCCGGGCGGCCCTCGGGATCCCGCAGCAGCGAGACGGTGAGGTTGGTCCACAGGACGGTGCCGTCGTTGCGGTAGTACGCCTTCTCGACCCGGTAGTGCTCGCGTTCGCCGCGTACCAGCTCGTCGTAGAACTTCCACACCTGCGGCGAGTCCTCGGGGTGGACCCACTCGTTCACCTTGTGGCTGCGGACGTGGTGTTCGAGCCCGCCGAACATCTTGGTGAGCGTGTCGTTGATCTCCAGGATGTTGCCGTCCAGGTCGGCGATGCCGATGCCGATGGCGGCGTCCTTGAAGACCGCGCGGAACCGTGCCTCGGTGGCGTGCAGGGCCTGTTCGGCGTGCGAGCGGGCGGTCAGCGCCGAGCGGGCGATGGCCTCCTGCTCGGCGAGCGTGCGCTCCCGCAGGGCCCCGGTGAACCCGGCGGCCAGGGTGTGCTGGATCCGGGCGCAGCGGGCCCGGCCGTCCTCGGTGGACAGCGGGCCGGGTCCGTTGCCGCCGCAGTACAGCACGAGGTAGGAGTCGACGACGCCGAGCGTGGAGCTGAGGGCGTCCGGATCGGTGCAGTGCGCCTCGATCAGGGCCGCGCCGACCCGCTGGGCGGGTGAGGCGTCGAAGGGGTGGGCGTGCAGGATGCCGTTCAGCTCGCGTGCCAGGGGCACCAGATGCTCTTCGAACTCGGGCCGGGTGAGGGAGGTGGCCGTCAGGGGGAAGATGGCCCGGCTCCAGATTCTGGCGAATCTCCGGAGCCGGCCCTCCGGGCCGTCGGGTTCCGCGTCCGGTTCCCCGGACGCCTGGGCGGGAATGCTCACGCCTTGCGCCCGACCCCGCCGAAGCCCGAGAAGGCGTACGGGTCTTCCTGTTCCGGCGACTGCGGGGTGTCGGGCCGCCATTCGGGCATCGACACGAGTCCCGGCTCGACCATCTCGTAGCCGTCGAAGAACCGGCCGATCTCCTCGTGCGAGCGCATGATCAGCGGGTTGCGGATGTTCTGGTAGACGCCGACCGTGCCGGCCGCCTCCTTCTCGGGCAGCGGGATGCCCTCGTACGAGGCGTGGGTCAGGACGATGAGGCTCCCGGGGGCCAAGGCCTCGCGCAGTTCGGCGACCGCGGCGCGCGGGTCGTCGGCGTCCTCGACGAAGTGGAGCACCGCGACCAGCAGCAGCGCCACCGGGCGGTCCAGGTCGAGCAGTCCGGTGATGTCCGGGTTGGCCAGGATCTCCTTGGGGCGGCGCAGATCGGCGGTGGCGATGACCGCGCGGTCGTTGCCCTCCAGCACGGCCTGGCTGTGGGCGACGGCGACCGGGTCGTGGTCGACGTACGCCACCTTGGCGGCCGGGTCGGCGGCCTGGGCGACCTCGTGGACGTTGCCGAACGTCGGGATGCCGGAGCCGATGTCCAGGAACTGGTCGATGCCCGAGTCGACGGCGTAGCGGACGGCCCGGCGCATAAAGGCGCGATTGGCCTGCATGATCTTGGGAAGGCCCGGGAGGAACTCCATGGCCTTGCGCGCGGCTTCCCGGTCCACCTCGAAATTGTGCGATCCGCCCAGATAGAAGTCGTACATGCGGGACACGCTCGGCACCGAAATGTCTATGCCCTGCGGTGCCCAGGCGGGACGCTCCATCGATGTCTCCAACAAGTTCGCCACGGCGATCCGGCCATGTTCATGGTCAGTGTTGACCAGAGGCTACTGATCGGCCGCCAGGAGAGCGAGTGGAAACGGAAATTAGCGATCCGTTATTGGTCACACTCAGGTGGCATACCCGGTCGGTCCGTCGCTGCGCGTGTGCGGACAGCGACGGACCGGCACTCCGGACGCCGTTTCCCGGTGGTTCGGGGCCACTTGGGGCTCCTGGGCGATTGTTCTGCGGTGGTCCGTGATTACTTGGCGGCGCCGACGAGTTTGGAATCGGGGGAAACGGCATACCAGGTGCCGCCGACTCCCTGTCCGTTGGTGTCGCCGGGCTTCTCGTCGCCCGCGAAGGTGTAGATGGGCCAGCAGTCGATGGTCTGCTGCTTGATGCCGTCGGGGCGGTCGAAGGTGACGAATCCCTTCGTCGTCACACCGTCCACAGCATTTTTGGCCATGGGGGCGACTACCGGCCACTTCTTGAGGCACTCGCCCGTGCAGGCGGTCTTCATCGGCCAGGCGGAGTCCTTGGTGAAGCGGTAAACCGTCATACCCCGGCCGTCCACCACGATGTCGCCGAGTTCCGGGTCCTTGCGGACCGAAAGCCCTGCAGGGTCGGCCGGTTCGGCGCCCCCTTCGCCGTCTTCGGCGACGCCTTCGCTGTCGGCGTTCTTCTCCGCCTTCTTGCCGTCGGGGGCCGCGGCGAACCACGTGCCGCCGACGCCCTGCCCGTTCACCTGGCCCGGGGCGGTGTCCTTCGCGTACCGGTACATCGGCCAGCCGTCGACGGTGAGTTGACTGGTGCCGTCGGGGCGGGTGACCTCGCCGAGCAGTTCTTCGTCGGTGCCGGCCGCGGCGACGGCGTTGCCCGACGCCACCACCGGCCAGGCCGTGGCGCATTCGCCCTCACAGTTCGACTTCGGCGGGTTCGCGGTGTCCTTGTCGAAGCGGTAGAGCGTGAAGCCCTCGCTGTCGGTGAGCACCTTTCCGAGCTTCTTGCTCTCCTGGACGGCGAGTTGACCGGCCTCCTTCGGCTCCGCCGCCTCCGTGTCGGCCCCGGAGCCGTATCCCCCGTTGGCCGATCCGTAGCCGCTGTCGGCCGGCTGCTGGGCCGGGGCCGCATTGCCCACCGCCTGGCCAGTGGGAGATGTGCCTCCCTGCTCCTGACCGCACGCCGTCGTGAGCGTCAACAGAGCCGCGGCGGTGACCGCGAGCGAGGCGTTGCGCCAGGTGTTCATGTCGACTCCCGTGGTGCTTCGTCGTAGCGATTTCGATGCCGGCGCGGGGCCGCGCCGTTCATGGCCCTAGGTACGGGACGTCAACGGGGTCGCGTTCAAAGGAAGGCCGAGAAGAATTCGGCGGGTCGGGAACGGCCGCTTAAACACGAATGGCCCATTAACCGCACGATCAGGCGAATCACCCGCGGGAACCGCGTGTTCCCCGGCGCCTTGGATCATGCTCCCCGTCGTGTACGGATCACGCATCGTGCGGCTCACTGCAGCCGCCGCACTCCTCTGGCTGACAGCCGTACCGCTGCCCGCGACCGCCGACAACTGCGCGGTGGCCTCGATCGGGCAGGGCGACGGCAGTTCCTCGGTCGCCGTGGCGGGCGACGGGGGCTGCGTCGCGGTCACCGAGCCGGAGCCGCCTCCCCCGCCGCCCCCGCCGAAACCGGCGCCCCCGCCACCACCACCGCCTCCTCCCCCACCGCCGCCGCCTCCACCCCCTCCGGTCGTCGCGGAACCACCGCCTCCGCCGCCCCCGCCTCCCGCGCCACCGCCCCCTCCGCCACCACCCCCTCCGGCTCCGGCACCCCCGAAGCCCTCACCCTCACCGAAGCCCCCGGTGCGGGCCGAGCCGCCGGAGCCCCGGCCCGTCGCGCTGCCGACGTACCGCAAACCGGCCCGTAAACAGCCGCGGAGCGGGCCGTCGCTGGTGTCGCTGACTCTGCTCATCACCGCCCCGGCGGTGTTCGCCGTCGCCGTGCTGCGCCCGCGATCATCCCGCTGACCAGGAGAGATGCATGTCCGAATGGCTCGTACTGAGCATTGCCATGGCGTCCGCCTGCGCGGTCGTCCTCATCATCGTCGTCCTGAACAACCGGCGGGTCGGGGACGACGACGATCCCTCCGAGACCCCCGACGTCATCGAGTACATGACGATGATGATCGGCGTGGTCTACGCGATCGTCCTGGGGCTCGCCATCGCCGGGGTCTGGGAGGGGCGCAGCGCCGCCCAGGAGTCCGTACGCATCGAAGCGCAGGCGCTGCACGAGGTGCAGGCGCGGGCGTCCGTCTATCCGGCGGAGGTTCGCGACCGCATCCGGGCGGACGTGGACGCCTATGTCAGCCATGTCGTCAACGACGAGTGGAAGGTGATGTCGGAGCGGAACACGCTCACCGAGCGCGGCACCGAGTTGCTGAACAAGGTGCGGGCGGACGTCACCGACTACGAGCCGAAGACCGATCACGAGGGGCAGGCCTACCAGCCGCTGGTCGACCAGGTGGCGGCGGCGGACGACGCCCGCAGTTCACGGGGGCAGAACGCCGGGGCGACGATGCCCGGAGTGGTCTGGTTCGGGCTGATCATCGGGGCGCTGGTGACCGTCGGGCTGATCTTCACCCTGCAGATCCGCAGAACGTTCCGGGAACTGCTCCTGGCGGGCCTGTTCAGCGCGCTGATCGCCTTCCTGCTCTTCCTGATCTGGGACTTCGACGCGCCCTTCGGCCGGGGCATCTCGGCCACCGCCGAACCGTTCCTCGACATGTTCCCGGGGGCCGCCGGCTGACGCCCGCTCCCCCGGCCGGTGGGCCGGTCGGGGGACGGACTGACCCATTCGCCGGACCCCGATCGCGGGTCGGGAGGACCGCTCCTAGCGTGTCGGGCATCGAGGTGCATTTTTCCTGCTATGTGGAAATTGGTTCCGCAGCTGCCCCTCGGGGAACCCGGAGGATCCACCATGCGCGCGATACGTGTCGCACCGCTCGCCCTGCTCGGCGCCAGTGCCCTGACGCTGATCGCCCCGTCCACCGCCTTCGCCGCACCGGACGGGGCCTCCAGCACGTTCAACCCGACGATCACGCCCTCGGTCATCGCACCGGGCGGCCGGGTCACCCTCGGCGCCGGTGGCTGCACGGGCGAGACGACCGTCAGCTCGGGCGTCTTCGACACCGCCACCATCCCGAGCGGCTCCACGTCGGCCACGGCCACCGTCGACACGGACGCCCGCCGGGGAGCCGTCTACGCGGTGACGTTCACCTGCGGCTCCACCGGCACCTCCCGCAACGTCAACCTGACGATCACCGGCGGCGCGACGAGCAGTCCCACCCCGACCCCGACTCCCACCACGGTCCCGACGGCCAGCTCGACGACCCTCGTGCCCGGCGGGGTGCGCGGCGGACTCGGCGGCAGCTCCGGCGCCACCGACACGGTGGAGGTCGCCGCCGGCGGGGCGCTGGTGGTCGCGGCGGCCTCGGGCGCCCTGTACTTCGCGCGCCGCCGTAACGCCGACCGCCGCCACTGACCGCGATCATGCGGCACACGACAGTCGCCCCGGGTCCTGATCCAGGACTCGGGGCGACGGGCGTATCGGGCCGGACGGGAGGTTCGACGCCTTAGAACGCCGCATGGCTCGTCCGCCGGCGCCGGACGAGGAAGACCGCGCCACCGACGGCCGCAGCGGCCACCAGACCGCCGCCGACCTGCATCTCCACGGAGCTCGGGCCCATCGAGCCGCCGAGCCCGCCCTGCGCGCCGTTGCCGGCGAGCACGGTGAACTTGTGCGTCGCGATCCGGTCGTTGTCACTGCACTTCACGGAGAGGTGGTACTGCCCCGGCGTGGTGTTGTTCCGGACTCGGGCGTGGGCGTAGTTGGTGCCGTCACCCGCCGACAGGCCGGTCGTGGGGAACGCGTTCGACCAGACCTTGCCGCCGTGACCGCAGCCCTGCGCGGTGACCTTCAGCGTGCCACCCTGGTGGACGGACTGAGGGTTGACGGCGACGTTGACCGGGCCGTTGGTGGCGACGGCCATGGGGGCCGCGAGCCCGACGGCCGCGAAAGCGGTCGCGGTGACCGCGAGAGCGCGTGAAGCACGCATCGTGTGAACCTCCAGCGGGAAACGCCCCCGGGGGCCTGTCCCCCGGGATCGACGAGAACGCCTCCCATGACGAACACTCACCAGCCGACCGGTGGCTCGCACTTCGGCACTGCTCCACCCCGGTGACGCGACACGCCGTACGAAAACCCCTGAACCTGACGGACCCGCAGGTCACAGACCATCAGAAGTTTTATCTGCTCATTACTCCGATGGGCAGTCATCCCTCAGGGGCCCCGCCCCGTCGCCACCCGTTCGCCTCTTCCTGATCGCCGCCCCGTCGTGACGCCCTTAACGTTCACAGCGTCGCGACGAAGGGAGAACCATGGGCCGGGACTACGCTGGCGCCGAGCGGACCAGACGTGTGCCATGGGGGGCGATCGCCCTGGTGATGCTCAGCGGCCTCGCCCTCATGCGCAACGGCACGGAGTTCGGGGAGGCGGGCCCGCCTCAGCCCGCGGCGGCCGCCTCGCTGGACCTGGGCAAGGACGTCGCGGGTCCGCCGGTGGAGGGCGAGCCGGTGCAGCCACTGCCGTACGCCCCGGCCTCCCGGGTGAAGATCGGTTCCATCGATGTGGACGCCCCGATCATCGACGTCAACCTGGACGCCAACGGGTGGATCGACGCCCCGCCCGCCGAGGACCCCAACCTCGCCGGCTGGTACCAGAACGGCATCGCCCCCGGCCAGCGGGGCACCGCCGTGGTCGTCGGCCATGTCGACAACACGTCCGGGCCCGCCGTCTTCTACGGCCTCGGCTCGCTCCAGAAGGGCCACCGCGTAGAGGTCTCCCGCTACGACGGACGGGTCGGGATCTTCGAGGTGTACGGGGTCGAGGTCTTCTCCAAGAACGACTTCCCCGGCCCCCGCGTCTACGGCGACACCGGCCACGCGGAGCTGCGGGTCATCACCTGCGGCGGGGGCTATTCCAAGGCAGGCGGCTACGACGGCAACGTGGTGGTCTTCGCCCGGCTCGTCGACACCCGCTGACCGAACCCGTCCCCCATGGTGGTGCCCCCGGCGGTTCGCCGGGGACAGCACCATGCGCACACGTGCTCAGACGCGGTGCGGCACCGTGATGCGGTAACCGGCCTCCAGCAGCCGGGGGAGATAGCGGCGCAGGGCCGCGACGCTCTGCGAGCGGTCACCGCCCGCGTCGTGCGAGAGGACGACGACGCCGGGCGCCGCCCCGTCCAGTACCCGGCGGACGATCGTGCCGGTCCCCGGCTCCTTCCAGTCCAGCGTGTCCACGGTCCAGGCCATCGGCTCCATGCCCAACTCGGCCCCGATCTCGAAGGAGTTGCGGTTCCACGCTCCGTAGGGGGCGCGGTACCACAGCGGCGGGGCGCCGAGCACCCGCTCCACCACGTCGCTGGTACGTCCCAGCTCGTCGCGGATCGCGGGGCGGGAGAGCTTCGGGATCAGCGGGTGGGACCAGGAGTGGTTGCCCACCACATGGCCGTCGTCGGCCATCTCGCGCAGCAGGTCCGGACTGCCGTCCGCCATCTCGCCGCAGACGAAGAACATCGCGCGGGCCCCGTGTTCGCGCAGGGTGGCCAGGATGTCCGGGGTGTAGAGGGGGTCGGGCCCGTCGTCGAAGCTGAGGACCATCGAGTGCCCGAGGTCGGGAAGGTGCTCGAAGGGCCGGGTGCGCACGGGCGGCCTGGCCGGGCGGAACCGGGGCGGGCTGCCCGCGGTCATGGGGTCGAGCCGGTACGGGGATGGCCTCCCCCGCACGTTCGCCGGGGGCCCCGCGGCCGGTGCGGGCGGGGTGCCGGCGGCGCGTGCGGGGCCGCTGGGCGTCGAGGCCGGATCGGCGACGATCAGGTGCACGGCGGCGGCGGTTCCGAGGCCGAGGGCGACCCTCAGCAGGGTGCGGCGCTCGGGTCCGGTGTGATCACTCGTCATGGCCAACTGCTCGCACGGCCGGACGCCTCCCTCGGCCGTCGACACCGGATGCCGACCGTTTTGTACCCGATCGACGCAGTATGTTCATCTTCACCGAAGCCCTTCACCGGAGCCCTGCGCCGTCCCGGAGTCTCGTCCTTCGAACGAGCCGATAGCCTCGGAGCCGTGACAGAGCAGCAGCCTTATCGGTTCGAACGCGGTACGGACGGCCCCAAGGTGATCGTCGCGGGGCTCGACGGCTCCGATTCGTCGATGCGCGCGGCGGCCTACGCCGCCGGACTGGCCCGTCGCCAGAACGCCATGCTGGCTCTGGTGTACGTCCAGCCGGTCATGGCGGCGGGCGCCGCTCTGGGCGTGCCGGTCGGCGACACGACGGGCGAGGTCGCGGATTCCCTGGTCACCGAGATCCGTGAGGCCACCGAGCGCTTCAGTGACGCGTGGGACATGCGGTGGGAGTTCCACACCTTCCGGGGCGACCCCTACAACGGCCTGGTCACGGCGGCCGACGAGCTGAAGGCGGACGCGGTGGTGGTCGGGGCCTCGGAGTCCGCCGGGCACCGCTTCATCGGTTCGGTGGCCGTACGCCTGGTGAAGGCGGGGCGCTGGCCGGTCACCGTGGTCCCGTAGAGCCCGGCGCCGGGCCCTACTCGCCCATGAGGAGCCCGTCCGCCTCCGCTCCCCGGCCGAGGACGACGGTACGGATACGGTCGCGGACCTCGCGCAGGTGCTCGGCCCCGCCCTCGGAGGAATCGAGGGAGGCGTTGAGGTTGACGGCGCGTCCGGCGACGGTGTCGTACCACTGCGGGACGAACTCCGCCTTCTTCACCTTCCAGCGCTCACCGGGTTTCGCGGGCGGCGCGAAGGTGAAGCGGCCCATCGAGCTCTGGTTGCCGCGCGGGTCCTGGGTCCCCTCGTAGTTGATCATCGCCCCGGCGATCTGGTCGCCCATGCCGTAGACGACCCAGGTGCCGTTGACCTTCTCGTACGCCTGCGGCACATGGGCGTGGGTGCCGATGATCAGGTCGATGTCGGGGCGGCCCCGGTCGGTGGAGGCGGTGAGCCGATCGGCGAGCTCCAGTTGCCGCGCGTCGGGCTCGTCCTGCCACTCGGTGCCCCAGTGTGCGGAGAGGACGACGACGTCGGCGCCGGCGCGCCTGGCCGCCCGCGCCTCTTCGACGATCTTCCGCTCGTCGGTCACGTTGACCGTCCAGGGCCGGTCGGCGGGCAGCGGGATGTCGTTGGTGCCGTAGGTGTACGCGAGGTGGGCGACCTTGGCCGCCCCCTTCCCCGGGCCGGCGGGCAGGATCGTGGGCCGGGCGGCCTCGGCTGCGGTACGGGCGGAGCCGGCGTGCCGGACGCCCGCCTCGTCCAGGGCTCCGAGCGTGCGCGAGACCCCCTCGGCCCCGTCGTCGAGGGTGTGGTTGGAGGCGGTGGAGCAGGAGTCGAAACCGGTGGTGCGCAGGGCGGCGGCGATCTCGGGGGGCGACTTGAAGCTCGGGTAGCCGGTGTAGGGCCCGCCCTCCTTCCCGTACACGGTCTCCATATGACAGAACGCCAGGTCCGCGCCGGAGACGACCGGGGCGACACCGGCCAGCATCGGAGCGAAGTCGTAGCCGGCGCCGCCCGCGTCGGCGGCAGCCTGGTCGATCACGGAGGAGTGCGGCAGGACGTCGCCCGCGGCGAGCAGCGTGAACGGGCGGGGCCTCTCGGCGTCCTGGCCGCCCGCGCCCCGGGCGGCGGACGGCCCGCCCGGCTCGGGGGCCGTGGGCTGCTGCCCGGTGCAGCCGGTGGCCGCGGCGAGCAGGAGGGCGAGGGCGGCCACGGCGCCCGGTCGGATGCGCTGCGTCATCTGCTCGACTCCATGTTCGGATGATTACGACCATCCGACTACATAGATTTTCATACCGCACAAGCAAGGAGCATTGCCGCATACCTAGCTGAACTGGTCGTACCGGCCGACCCCGACGGCCCCTCGACCGTTCACCGCACCATTCGCCGCACTGAGCGACCGCTCGTCGCACGCCTCGGTGCACCGCCTGTTCCCGCGCCGCCGAATGCGTTCGTATACGCCAGTCGGTAACGCGGCCGTCAGGGGCCTCGGCGGGAGAGGACGTTCATGAAGACCACCACGACGACCGACGAACGGACCCTGGCGGAGTTGCAGCGGGAACACGGGCCCGCCCTGTTCCACTTCCTCCTCGGCCTCAGCTTCGGGGACCGGCAGCGGGCCGAGGACCTGGTGCAGGAGACCCTCGTACGCGCCTGGCAGCACCCGGAGGCGTTCGACGCGCCCTACGACTCGATGCGGCCGTGGCTCTTCACCGTCGGCCGCCGCCTCGCCATCGACGCGCGGCGCTCCCGCCAGGCCCGCCCCGTCGAGGTCAGCGACACGGTGCTGGAGACCACCCCGGACGCCCTGGACACCGCGGACTCGGCCGTCCGCGCCCTGGATGTCCGTGAGGCGGTCCGCACGCTGAGCCCCGAGCACCGTGCGGTGCTGGTGCAGATCTACTTCCGGGGGCTGAGCGTCGGCGAGACGGCCGCGGCGCTAGGCATCCCGGCCGGGACCGTCAAGTCCCGTTCGTACTACGCCCTGCGGGTCCTCTCCCGCACGCTGCCCGGCTACTCGCGCAGGTCCTCCGCCCGGAGCAGCGCCAGCAGGGCGGAGGCCTCGGCCACCTCCACATAGACCCGGGCGCAGCCGTCGCAGCCCTGGAGGTGGCGGGCGACCCGGCAGGTCTCCTCGGCGTCCAGGGCGTCCAGGACGTACGCGCCCAGCAGCAGGCGCACATGCGGGTCGTCGCCGGGGTCGGCACTCATTCGCAGCCTCGCATCTCCTGGGCGATCCTCCCCTTCTGCCCACGCGGGGCGCCCGTCCCCGGTTCAATGCTGCGTGAAGCCCGGTACCGAGCAAGGAAAGAGGCGAGACGGGATGCGTCCCGAGGATACGGATGGGACCGGTGGGAACGGGCTCCGGGTGCCGATGACCTGGCTGTCCACCGAGTACATCGCCGACGAGCTGTTACGGACCGGCGATCTGATGGAGCCGACGACCCTGGAGTTCCGAGCGGGGCGCGACGCCCTCGCGCTGACGATGTTCCTGTGCGAGTTCCCCCGGGACGCACCCGCCCCGCGGGCCCTGCCCGAGCCGCGGGTCGACGAACTGCGTGTGCTCACGGCGTACGAGGGCACCTGGCGCAGCTGGATCTGCGAGCGGCTGGCGGAGTCGGAGAGCTGCGCCGAGCCCGGCGACCCCGATCTGGCGCTGGCCCGGGCGGCCTGGCGCTGGCTGGAGGAGACCGAACTGCTCGCGGCGGACCTGGACGCGATCGGCCCCGCCGCCTGGGAGGCGGCGACCGCCCCGGCGGACGACCAGGAGGTCCGGATCTGGACGCCCGCCTGGCAGTTGGGGCTGCCGCTGGGGCATCTGGCCGTCCACCTGTGCTGACGGCCTTCTTCAGGAACCGTGTACGCCCGCACGGTACTTCGGCAGCCGCAGCGTGATCTTCATGCCCGCCCCGACCCCGGTCTCGATGACGAGCCCGTAGTCGTCCCCGTAGACCTGGCGCAGCCGCTCGTCCACGTTGAGCAGGCCGATGCCGGTGGACGTACCGCCCTCGCCGCGCAGGATCTGCCGCAGCCGCTCGGGGTCCATTCCCGTTCCGTCGTCCTCGATGACCACCTCGGCCTCCGAACCGGCGTCCAGGGCGCTGATGGTGATCCGGCTGCGGTTGACCGCTCCTTCGAGGCCGTGCTTGACGGCGTTCTCCACCAGCGGCTGGAGGCACAGGAACGGCAGCGCGACGGGCAGCACCTCGGGTGCGACCTGGAGGGTCACTGCGAGGCGTTCGCCGAAACGGGCACGGACGAGGGCCAAATACTGGTCGATGGAGTGCAGTTCGTCCGCCAAGGTGGTGAACTCCCCGTGCCGGCGGAACGAGTAGCGGGTGAAGTCTGCGAACTCCAGGAGCAGTTCACGGGCCTGCTCGGGGTCGGTCCGGACGAACGAGGCGATGGCGGCGAGCGAGTTGAAGATGAAGTGCGGGGAGATCTGCGCCCGTAGCGCCTTGATCTCGGCCTCGATGAGCTGGGTGCGGGAGCGGTCCAGCTCGGCCAGTTCCAGCTGGACGCAGACCCAGCGCGCCACCTCCCCTGCCGCCCTGGCCAGCACCGCCGACTCGCGCGGGGCATAGGCGACGAGCGCGCCCAGGACCCGGTTCTCGACGGTGAGCGGGACGGCGACGGCCCAGCGCAGCGGGCAGTCGAGGTCGGCGCAGCCGCTGTCGAAGGCGGTGTCGCGGCCGTTGTCCAGCAGCGCCTTCAGGTGGTCCATCACATCCTTGCCGTGGTGGTGCCCGGCCCCGTCCCAGACCAGCACCCGGTCCCGGTCGGTGAGGCAGAGGGCGTCGGTGCCGAGGAGGGAGCGCAGCCTGCGGGCGGCCCGCCGGGCGCTCTCCTCGGTGAGGCCGGCCCGCAGCGGCGGTGCGGCCAGCGACGCGGTGTGCAGGGTCTCGAAGGTGGCGTGCTCGACGGGGGTGCCGACGTCGCTGGGGCGCAGCGGGCGGGCGGTGCGGCGGCCCAGCAGGTAACCGGCGCCGAGCAGCAGCGCGGCGAGGACCACGACCACGGCGACGGCGGCCCCGGTCATCGTTCCCTGCCTGCGGCGGCCCGCGCCGAGGAGAGGGCTTCGGGGAGATGGAAGCGGGTCATGGCGGCGTTGGTGCCGGGGGGTATGCGCCCCGGGGTGGCGAGCGAGACGAGGATCATCGCTAGGAAGCCCACCGGGACGGACCAGACGGCGGGCCAGGCGAGCAGGGCGTGCGGCCAGCCCGGCGGGCGTACGGCGCCGCTGACGGTGATGGCCACGGCGAGGAGCGCGGACCCGCCGCCGAGCAGGAGCCCCGCGACGGCCCCGGGCGGGGTGAGCCGCCGCCACCAGATGCCGAGGACGAGCAGCGGGCAGAAGGAGGAGGCGGAGACGGCGAAGGCCATGCCCACCGCGTCGGCCACCGGCACCCGGCTCACCAGCAGGGAGCCGGCGAGCGGCACGGCGATGGCGAGGACGGTGGCGAGCCGGAAGTGGCGTACCCCGCGCGAGGGCAGGACGTCCTGGGTGATGACCCCGGCGACGGCCATGGTGAGCCCGGAGGCGGTGGAGAGGAACGCGGCGAACGCCCCGCCGGCGATCAGCGCCCCGAGGAAGTCGCCGCCGAGTCCGCCGATGACCCGGGCGGGCAGCAGCAGGACGGCGGCGTCCGCGTCTCCCCCGTAGCGCAGTTCGGGGGTGTAGAGCCGGCCGAGCGCCCCGTAGATCGGTGGCAGCAGGTAGAAGAGGCCGACCAGGGCGAGGACGGCGACGGTGGTGCGGCGGGCGTCGCGGCCGTTGGGGCTGGTGTAGAAGCGGACGACGACATGCGGCAGGCCCATGGTCCCGAGGAAGGTCGCCACGATCAGCCCGTAGGTGGCGTACAGCGGATGGTCGGCGCGGAAGACGGCGAGCTGGTCGTCGAAGCTGACCCGGGGCCGGCCGTCGCCCTGCCACGCGAGGACCAGGAAGAGGGCGGGGACGAGGAGGGCGGTGAGCTTCAGCCAGTACTGGAACACCTGGACGAAGGTGATGGAGCGCATGCCGCCCGCGGCGACGGCGGCGGTCACGACGGTGGCGACGAGCACGTCACCGAGCCAGCCGGGGGCGCCGGTGAGAATCTTGAGGGTGAGTCCGGCGCCCTGGAGCTGCGGTACGAGGTAGAGCCAGCCCGCCCCGACGACGAGCGCACTCACCAGCCGGCGGACCTGCCGCGATTCGAGCCGACCCTCGGCGAAGTCCGGCAGGGTGTACGCCCCCGAGCGGCGCAGCGGTGCGGCGACGAAGACCAGGAGCACCAGGTATCCGGCGGTGTAGCCGACCGGATACCAGAGCATGTCGGGGCCGTGGACGAGGACGAGCCCGGCGACGCCGAGGAAGGAAGCGGCCGAGAGGTACTCGCCGCTGATCGCGGCGGCGTTGAGGCGCGGCCGCACGGTGCGGGAGGCGACGTAGAAGTCGGAGGTCGTACGGGAGATGCGCAGGCCGAAGCCGCCGACGAGGACGGTGGCGAGGACGACGAGGGCGACCGCCACCCAGGACGCCATGTGGTCGGGGGCGCTCACGGGGCGGGGCGGCCCTCCACCAACCGGGCGAAGTCGCGTTCGTTGCGCTCGGCCCTGCGGACGTACCACCAGGCGGCGAGGGTGAGCGGCGGGTAGGTGGCGAAGCCGAGGACCGCCCAGACCAGGGCGGAGCTGTTCAGCGCCTCGAACAGGAGCGGCAGGGTGCCCGCGACGAGGGCGAGGACGCCGAAGACGGTGAGCCCGGCGCGCAGCTGGCCGCGCATCAGCGAGCGTACGTAGGCGCCGCCGAGGGCGGTCTGCTCGTCGATCTCCGACTGGGTGCGGTAGCGGGGCAGCGGGCGCACTCGCCGCGGCTCTCCCGTGACCACTTCGCGCCGGGGGGTTGGCTCTGCGGACATGGGCTCGGAGTGTAGGCGTCGCCGGGTGGTGCTGGGAAGGGCTGCCGGAGGGTCTCCCCAGGTCAGCGGCGGCCTCGGCTTTGGTCAGCGGCCGCCCTGGCGCATCAGGAGGTCGCGCAGGGCGCGGGTGTGGCGGCGGCTGACGGCGAGCTCGGCCTCCCCGATGCGCACGCTCATGCTGCCCGCGTCCAGACGCAGTTCGTCGATCCGGCCCAGCGCCACGAGGTGGCGGCGGTGGATCCGGACGAAGCCGCGCGAGCGCCAGCGCTCCTCCAGGGTGGTGAGCGGGATGCGGACGAGATGGCTGCCGCCGGAGGTGTGCAGGCGGGCGTAGTCCCCTTGTGCCTCGGCGTACGCGATCTCGTCGATGGGGATGAAGCGGATGACGCCGCCGAGCTCGACCGGGATCTGGTCGCCGGCGCTGTCGTGGACGGGTGCGGACCGGTCCCCGACCTGTTCGGCGACCCGGCG
Source organism: Streptomyces sp. NPDC058375 (assembly GCF_042723425.1). Classification (NCBI taxonomy): domain Bacteria; kingdom Bacillati; phylum Actinomycetota; class Actinomycetes; order Kitasatosporales; family Streptomycetaceae; genus Streptomyces; species Streptomyces sp. NPDC058375. The sequence continues at coordinate 49,362 of NZ_JBHXJG010000010.1, forward strand.
GACGGCTTCGGCGAGGCGTTCGCGGCGTACCGGTTTGAGGACGTAGTCGACGGCCTTCAGGTCGAAGGCGTGGACGGCGAAGCCCTCGTGCGCGGTGACGAAGACGATGAGCGGGGGCGCGGCGAATCCGGCGAGGAGCTGGGCGACGTCGAGCCCGGTGAGACCGGCCATGTGGATGTCGAGGAAGACCACGTCGATCGCGGAGGGGTCGTCGGGGCCCGCGTCCACCGCGCTCCCGATGCGGCGCAGTGCCTCGGTCGCCCCGGTGGCGCCCTCGGCGCTGCGGACACGGGGGTCGGCGCGCAGGAGGTAGAGGAGTTCCTCCAGGGCGGGTGGTTCGTCGTCGACGGCGAGTACGCGCAGCATGGGCCGGAGTTTAGGACCTGTGGCGGCCGATGGCGTGAGTGATGCGTGGCTTGTTCCCGTACCGCAGTACATGCAGACGACCGAACCCCACATCCGGGTGGGGGCCTATGCGCTGGGCGTGCTCGGGAGCGCCGACGCCTTCCGGTTCGAGGAGCATGTGTCGGACTGCCCCGGGTGCCGGCGGCGGGCCGGCGAGTTCGCCGGGGTTCGGGCCGGTCTGGAGGTGGTGGGTCCGCCGGCGGCTCCGGGGCCCGGCCTCGCGGAACGTCTGACGGCCGTGGTGGCGGCGGGGCGGCGCCGGGCGGGCCGACGGCGGCTCGCGCTGGTGGCGGCCGCGGTGGTGCTGGCGGTGGGCGGCCCGGCGGCGGTGGCCGGGCTGTCGGGCGGCCCGGTGGAGGGTGCGGGCGCGCAGCGGTGGTCCGGGACGGACGGGGCGTCGGGGGTCGCCGCGGTGGTGACGGCGGCGGGGCACGAGTGGGGGACGGCGGTGGCGCTGGAGGTGGCGCGGGTTCCGGTGGTGGGGGCGTGCGCGCTGGTCGCGGTGGGCCGGGACGGCAGTGAGGAGACGGTGGGCAGCTGGTCGGCCGGGGGCGCGGAGGACGGCCCGGTGGAGGTGTCGGGCGGGGCGGCGCTGCGGCCGGAGGGCATCGACCACTTCGAGGTGCGCACGGCGGACGGGCGGCGGCTGGTGACGGTCACGCGGTGAGCTCCCGGATCGCTTCGGGGGCGCGGGTCCGCCGTCACTTGAGGAACTTGGAGAGCCTGCGATCGGCCAGCGGCTTCCCGCCGGTCTGGCAGGTGGGGCAGTACTGGAGCGAGGAGTCGCTGAAGGAGACCTCCAGGATGGTGTCCCCGCAGACCGGGCAGGCCTCGCCGGTACGCCCGTGGACCCGCATCCCGGTCTTCTTCTCGGCCTTGAGCTTCCCCGCCTCCACCCCGCTGGAGCGGTCCACGGCGTCCTTCAGGGTGGTGCGCAGCGCGGTGTACAGCCGGGTGACGTCGTCCTCGGTCAGGTCGGCGGTCCGCTTGAACGGGGACATCTTCGCCACGTGCAGGATCTCGTCGCTGTAGGCGTTGCCGATGCCCGCGATGAGCGACTGGTCGCGCAGCGCGCCCTTGATCTGGCGGCGGGCCCCGGCGAGCAGCGCGGCGAACGTGTCGCGGTCGAAGGCGTCGGCGAGCGGGTCGGGGCCGAGGGTCGCGATATGGGGGACGTCCATGGGGTCGCGGACGAGGTGCACCGAGAGGCTCTTCTTGGTGCCCATCTCGGTCAGGTCGAAGCCGTCGCCGTCCGTGGTCACCAGCCGCAGGGCGAGCGGACCCTTGCCCGGCCGGGGCGGGGCGGCGGGGAAGGAGTCCTTCCAGCGGAGCCAGCCGGCCCGGGCGAGGTGGGTGCACAGGTGGAGCCCGCCCGCCTCGATGTCGAGGAACTTGCCGTGCCGGGCGACCGAGGTGACCGGCTCGCCCTCCAGGGCGGTCAGCGGGGGGTCGTACGTCTTCAGGACGCTGATCGCCAGCGGGAGGACGCGGGCGATCTCCTTGCCGACCAGGTGGTCGTCGAGGAAGACCCGCAGGGCTTCGACTTCGGGCAGTTCGGGCATGGCTCCAGATTGCCGCAGCCGATGGGCGGCTGCCTGTCAGGACACCGGTGAACGGTCCGCGCCGGTGACGAGGGCGTAGAGCTCGGTGAACTCGTCCTCGACCGCCGCGGCGAGCCGTTCGAGGTCGGGGAGCGCCTTGCCGTCGGCCACCAGACCCACGTGCACCCGCCCGCCGTACGTGGACAGGGCGACCGCCAGGGACTGGCCCCGGGCCAGCGGCGCCATGGGGTAGAGGGCGGTCAGCGGGCAGCCGCCCAGCGAGAGCGCGGAGCGGGGCAGCGGCACGCTGGTGACCAGCACGTCGAAGAGCATGCGGGCGGCGTTGGCGGCCAGGGGTGCGCCGAACCGGTGGGCGAGCGGCGGCAGTTGGTCCGCGAGTACGGCGACGGCTCCGGCGCCCCTGAGGGGGCCGGCCGCCTTGTTGCGGTCCATCGCGCTCCGGACCGACCGGAGCCGCTCGCGGGGGTCGGCCGCGGTGACGGGCAGGCCGAGCAGATAGGCGGAGAGCCGGTTGCCGGTGGCGGCGGCCCCGCCGGGCCGGCGCCGGGAGACGGGGACCAGGGCGCGCGGGTCGGCGGCGGGCAGCGGCTCGCCCCGCTCGGCCATCCAGCGGCGCAGCGCCCCGGCGACGACGGCCAGGAGGATGTCGTTGGCGGTGCCGCCCTCGGCGCGCCGGATCCGTTGGAGATCCCCGGCGTCGAGGTCGGCGGTGGCCAGGCGACGGGTGCCGCTGGAGGGCGCGGTGAAGGCGGACGGGCCCCACAGGTCGAGGCGGCCGGCTCGGACGACGGAGGCCCCCACGCCGAGCGCCCGGCCGACCTCGCCGATCCGGCCGAGCGCCATGCCCGCCATTTCGCGGGGGTCGGGCAGCCAGGAACGGGGCGGGACGGCGGGGCGGCCCCGGGCGGCGGTGCGGGCGCTGGTGACGGCGGCGATCTCGTCGAAGATCCCGGCCCCGATGGCGACCGCGCGCATCCCGTCGGCCAGGGCGTGGTGCAGTTTCACCAGGACGGCGAAAGGCCCGTCGTCCGCGCCGCCGATGAGGTACATCCGCCAGGGCGGCAGCCCGCGACCGAGCGGTCGCTCCATCAGTTCGCCCGCCAGCCGGGTGGCCTCCGCCATGAAGTCGCCGCCGGTCACGACGACGCGCTCGACGTGCCGGTGCACGTCGAAGTCCTTGTCGACCGTCCAGGCCTTGCCTCCGACCGGCAGCAGGACGTCCCGTACGCACATGCGCAGCCGGGGGATCGCGGCGGCGCGGGTTCCGAGCAGGTCGAGGATCCGCGCCGGGCCGACGCCGGGCGCCGGGGCGAAGACGGCGAGCGCGCCCAGATGCATCGGATGGGCGTCCGATTCGAGGTGCCAGAAGGCGAGATCGAGCGGGGCGAGAAGCTCGGTACCCAAGGGGGACCTCATGTCGTCGAGGACTGCGGGGCCGGGTGCGGCCGGTCCCCCGCAGTCAATCCTTCGCGGTCGGTTACGGTCAAGTACGGACATGTTACGTACTGTTACGCGCTGCGCCGGTCACGCTCGTAAGGGCGGCGTCAGCGGGCCGGAATTCAGCGGGCCGGGATGAGGAACTCGCACCACACGCACTTGCCGCTGCCCCGGGACTCCACGCCCCAGACGTCGGCCAGCCGGTCGACCAGCATCAGGCCGCGCCCCGACACCCCGGACTCTCCCGCGTCACGGCGCCGGGGCAGTGCGCTGGAGCGGTCCTCGACGTCGACGCGCAGCCGTCGCTCCGTTCCGGCGAGCACCCGGATCGTCACGACGGCGCCGCCATCGGTGTGCATGAGCGCGTTGGTGATCAGTTCGTCGGCCGCCAGCTCGATCTCGTCGGCCCGGTCCTTCGCCCCCCAGGCCCTCACCGCGGCGCGGATCATGTGCCGGGACGAGCTCAGCGCCTCCGGGTCGTTCTGGGCGACGTGCTGCTGGAGCCGGCCGCCCGGCTGCGGGGCGTGCGCGGCCCGGCGGCGCAGCAGCAGGACCGCGACATCGTCCTGGCCGCCGCGCCCGTCGACCGCGTCGCAGAGCTGGTCGGCCAGCTTCTGGAGGTCGTGGGGGCCGTTGGTGACGAGGGCGGTGAGCAGTTGCATGCCCTCGTCGAGATCGGCGCCCGGCAGTTCGACGAGGCCGTCGGTGAACAGGATCATCGTCTGGCCGGGGTCCAGCTCGACCGTGGAGACCGGGTACTCCAGCCGGCCGAACTCCGCGGAGAGGCCGAGCGGCAGGCCGCCCTCGGCCGGCATCCTGCGGCAGCTCCCGTCCACGTCCCGTACCAGCGGGTCGACGTGTCCGGCGCGGACCACCTGGACGACGCCGGTGGTGAGGTCGACCTCGGCGTAGGTGCAGGTGGCGAAGCGGTCGGTGTCCAGCTCGTGGAGGAAGACGGAGGCGCGCGCCATGACCGTGGCGGGGCTGTGCCCCTCGGCGGCGTACGCGCGCAGGACGATCCTGAGCTGCCCCATGACGGCGGCGGCATGGGTGTCGTGCCCCTGGACGTCCCCGATGACGGCGCCGACCCGGCCGCCGGGCAGCGGGATCAGGTCGTACCAGTCGCCTCCGATGTCCCGGCCGAGGCGGGCCGAACGGTAGCGGACGGCGACCTGCGCCCCGGGCACGGCCGGGATCCGGCGCGGCAGCATCGCCTGCTGGAGGCCCTCGGCGAGGTCGTGCTCCTGTTCGTAGAGCATCGCGCGCTGGAGGCTCTGGGCGATCGAGGTGCCGAGCGCCATCAGCAGGTTGCGTTCGTCGGCGGTGAAGCCGCCCTTGTCCCGGTAGAGGAGGCCGAGCGCGCCGATCGGGCGAGCCTGGGCGATCAGTGGCATGTAGGCGGCGGAGGTGATCCCGAGGTGGCTGATGTCGGGCCACAGGACCGGGTAGGAGGCGGCGAAGTCCTCGGCGGACTCGATGAAGCGCGGGGACAGCGTGCGGACCACTTCGCTCATCGGGTACTGCTCGTCCACCCGGGTGTACCGGGTGCCGGGGACGTACGCGCCCTCGGGGCCGTCCGCCACCAGGTGGATGCGGCCGGACTCCAGCAGGCCCATGACGAGGCTGGTGGCTCCGAGGTGGGCGAGGCCCTGGGAGTTCTTGAGGACGGCGATGACGTCCTTGACCGTACGGGCGTGGGCCAGCGCGGCGGTGGTGCCCTCGACCAGGCTGGTGCGCCGGCGGCGCTCCTCGTCCAGTTCGCGGCGGGCGGTGGAGTCGGCCAGTTCCTGGGTGGCGTCGCGGACGATCCCGATGATGCGGCGCGGGCGGCCGGTCCCGTCCCGGCGGACGAAGCCCTGGGTGTGGGTCCAGCGCAGCGTGCCGTCGCGCCGCTGGATGCGGAAGTACGCGCCGTAGTTGGTGCGACCGCTCTTGAGGGCGTGCGAGACCAGCCCGTCCAGGCGCTGGGCCTCGTCCGTCGGCACGCGCGGCGACAGCGAGGCCGGCCGGTCGTCGTACTCGTCCGCGGTCAGGTCGAACACGTCGAGGGCGGGCTGGTCCATGTGCATGAGGCCGGTGTCAAGATCCCAGTCGAAGCTGCCCATTCGGTTCAGGGCGAGGCTGAGGTCCGGGTGGGCGGGCCAGTCGTCGGGGAGTGACAGGGCACCCGCTACCCGATCATCCATGTGGGCCACTCTGCCATCATTTTTCCGATTCCTCTTGTCCGATTCCGCTGGTGCGAACCCTCGGCCGGTCAGCCGGCGAACACGTCGCCGAGATCCGCTTCCATGGGCGCGTCCGGCTCGGCGGGCAGGTCCGGCTCCGCGGGCTCGGCGGGCTCCTCCGGCTCGGCGGGGAAGACCTGGGTCGGCTCGGGCGCGACGTCCGGGTCGCCCTCCTCGTACTCCCACGGGTCCTCGGGCGGCGGGTCGCCGAAGTCGTCGGACGATTCCCCGGGCCCGGGGTCCGTGGGAGCCTCCGGCTCGGAGGGGGCCGGGTCGGACGGGGTGGAGTCCGGGGGCGCGGGCTCGGTGGGGCGGCCCGGGGACGGGAAGAGCAGGTCGGCGTCGGGCTCGAAGGGCGGCGGGTCGTCCGGGGCGCGGTCGCGGCCGCCGCTGTCGCCCATGGCCCGCTCGATCCAGGTGTTGTCGTCGGCGTCGACGATGATCAGGCTGGTGGCCGCCTTCACGCCGGGTTCGATGGCCACGATGCGCGCGGGGTCGTAGCCGGGCCAGCGCTCGCCGCGGTGGGTGACCTTCCCGTCGGTGACCACGGGCGGGCCGAGCGGGTTGCCGCAGGCGCAGCGGACGCGGGGCATCCCCCGGCTGTCGACCAGGACGGCGGTGCCCGCCTGGAGCACGGCCTGGAAGGAGGTGGCCGAGCCGGCGCTGTAGCCGTGGTTGGTGACCTGGGCGTCGGCGCGCAGGACGACCGGGGTGAGGGACTTCAGGTAGCCCGGGATCTGTACGGCCTCGATGCCGGCCGCGTCGGCGAAGGCGCGCGCCTTGTCCTCGTCGTCGGTCAGGAGGGTGGTCTGCTTCTCGACGTCGCAGGCGGCGACGGATCGGGTGCCGCCGTAGAGGCCGGGGACGACGCCGGAGACCGGATGGACCGTCCGGGTGGTGGAGGTCGGTTCGGCGTCCGGTGCGCCGGTGGGGGACGAGGGGGCCGCCCGCGCGGTGGACGCGGTGAACGGTCCGGGGCCGGGGGACGCCAGCGGCTGGAGGAGGACGTCCTCGGCCTCCGCGGTGCCCGTGGTGC